>DASPYH010000254.1:0-5590 GCA_035636875.1 Mycobacteriales bacterium
CAGGTCCTGGTGCCCCGCGACGTGGACGTCCGGGTGGTGGGGCGGGCCGGTCTCGGCGAGGCCGACCTGTTCGGGGAGACGGCCAGCGGCACCTCGTCGGAGCGGACGGTCGTGAACGACGGCCCGGACGGCAGCGGCGGCGGGACCCTGGACCTGCTTCTCGATGTCGGCGTGGGCCGGGTGGAGGTGGACCGTGCGTCGGCATGAGGTGGACGTGTTCTCCCTCGTCTTCGGGTTGCTGTTCGTCGGCGCCGCGCTGGTCTGGGGGCTCGCGCGCAACCCGGACCTGGCGCTGCGGGGCTGGCCGCTGCCGACCCTGCTGATCGGGGTCGGCGTCGCGGGACTGCTCGCCAGTCTCGCCGCGTGGCGGCGCGGCGGGAGGCCGCGGGACGGGCGGCCGGCCGACGCGTCGCTCGACGCGAGCGACGAGACCGGCTGAGGAGCCAGGTCGGGCGGCACGGCCCCGGCGTCCTAGGCTGTGGGCCGCCGCGGCTGAGACGTCGCCGCGCTCTGGTCGCGCCGGGAGGAGGGTGGGATGACGTCCCAGGACGAGCTCACCCTGCTCAAGCAGATGTACGAGCGAGGCGAGATCGGTGCCGGGGACTACGACGTGCTCCGCCGGCAGGTGCTCCGGGGCACGCCGCTGCCGCAGTTGCTGGACGACCCGCCGCGCTCGCGGTCGGACGCCCCGGCGCGGGAGCGCCCCGGCCGCGGTCGGTCCGGCTCGGCCGACCGGGCGCCGTCCCGTCCGGGTCCGGTGCGCCCGCCCTCGCCTGAGTTCCCGGCCGCCCCGCTCGGGGCGGCCCACGCCCCGCGGTCCTCAGACACCGGCGCACGGGCCGGTCGCCCGTCGCCGGTGCTGCCGCCGCCCGCGAGCCCGGCGCCGCTGCCGCCCCCTGCGGACCCGCCGCTGTCCGGGTCGCGGGCGGGCCTCTCTCAGCCGCTCCCGCTGCCCGCGGACCCGCCGCTCTCCGGGTCGCGGACCGATCTGCGGTCCCCAGCGCGGCCGCCACTGGCGGACCCCCCTGCGGACCCGCCGCTCTCCGGGTCGCGGACCGATCTGCGGTCCCCGCTGCGGCCACCGCCGGCGGACCCGCTCCCCGGGTCGCGGGCCGACCTGGGGTCCCGCCCGCTGCCGCCGCCGGCGGGCGTCGCGGGGCCCGGATCCCGGTCCCGTCGCCGGTCGGCCAGCGCGGCGGGCCCGGGGGGCCTTGCGACGGTGTACGGGGAGGAGCCGGTGTCGCGTCCCCTGCCCGTGATCCGGGAGGAGCCGGGGTCGGGCCCGCTGCCCCGGATGCCGAAGCAGGCGCGAGGCCCGGGTGGCCCGCCGGCCGTCCGGGACCCTGGCCAGCGTCGGCCGCGGCGCAGGCGTCGAGGCCCGCGGCTGGTGGCCGCGCTGACCTCCCTGCTGCTCTCGCTCGGGCTGGTCGCCGCCGGGGTGTGGTGGTCCACGTTCCGGCAGAGCGGTGTCGCCGCGCCCGTGTACGCGCGGTCGGTCTGCACGCTCGTCCGCGACTGGCAGCAGGCGGTCGACACCGGAAGCACTGCCCTGGTCAGATCGATCGCGCGGCAGGGCGACCGCAAGGCGATCCGGGCCTCCGTGGCCACGTACTACACCGACCTGGCCGACCGCACCGACGCGCTGCGTGGCTCGCTGGTCGCGGCAGGCGTGGTGGACCTCCAGGGCGGGCAGACGTACTCGAACTCGTTGGCGACCGTCGTGGGCCACAGGTCGACGGCGCTGCGCGAGCTCGCCTCCCGCGCGGGCCGGCTGGACGTGGGCGACGCCGCGGCGTTCCAGACCTCGTTGCAAGGCCTGCTGACCGGCGCCGAGACCGCGGTCAGCGACGTCACCAGCGCGCTGGGCCGCCCCGAGGCCGGCACGCCCGCCGAGCTTCGCCTGGCCCTGGGCAGCGAGCCGGCCTGCGCGCCCTACGTCGGCTGAGGTCCGCGGGACCCGCGGCCCGACCCAGGTTGGCCTCGGAGAGCACGAGGGGACCATGGGGGACCCCGAGGGACCAGGAGGCCTCAGCGGCGGAGTCACGTCCGGTCAGCGGTCCGGACCGGAGCTTGAGCTCCGACCGGCGATGGGTGACCCGACGGGTCACCCATCGCCGCGCCTGACTTCGTACCGTAAGAGCACGTTGTCCGAGCGGTCCCACTTGCGCATGTCGACGAGCCGGAGCGACACCGCCGGCCGTCCGTCGAACAGGGGCGTACCTCCGCCGAGGACGAGCGGGCCGACCATCAGGTGAAGCTCGTCGACCAGGTCATCGGCGAGCAGATCGTTCCAGAGCGTGCGGCTGCCGAAGACCAGGATGTCGCCGCCGCTGCCGCGCTTGAGTTCTGCAATCCGCCCGTGCGCGTCCGCCCCGCGGACGATGCGGGTGCTGTCCTGCCACGGCTCGGTCTGGTCCGCGGTCATGCTGTCCGACACGACGACCTTCTCTATCGCATTGTCGAGCCGTGATGTCTCCCGGTCGACGGGCGTGGCGTCGGGGTTGTCCGCCATGGACGGCCAGAAGCCCTTGAACCCTTCGTACGTGCGGTGTCCGAGCAGCAGGGTGTCGGCCGCGCGCAGCCGTTCGACGTTGTAGGCGTCGAAGGCCTCGTCCATCGGCAGGACCATGACATTCTTGCCCGGGCCCTCGTAGTAGCCGTCCAGCGACACGATGTTGCAGACGACGAGCTTACGCATGACGTTCCCTCCTGCCGCGCGGGCCTGGGTCCGACTGTGTCAGCAAGGTCCGACTCCCCTCGTTCATGCATCCTGGGCACGAGTTGAGAGTCACCGGCCGCCCGGACCTCATCGGTCCAGCCGGGAATCACCCGCTCGGGTGAGCTGCGCGGGCAGTCCGAAGCGCCGGTGCACGCCGGGGTCGAGGAACCCGGCGATCTGCGCGATCCGTCCGCAGCGAAGGCTCAGCAGGTTCACCGCGCCGAGCCGGAACCGCTCGCCGCCCGGGTCGCCCTGGTAGCAGGCGAAGGCCAGCTGCCCGTTCGCGCGGATCGGCACCAACCGCCAGGGGGTGGCGAACACGCGTTCGGCGAAGAACCGGCCGATGTCCTCGCGGCCGAGGAACCATGCGGGCAGCGGCGGCATGGTGAACCTGGCGTCCTCCGCCAGCAGCTTCAGGATGGCCGGCACGTCCGCCCGTTCCCAGGCGCCCACGAAGGCGTCCACGAGTTCGCGCCGGCCGTCCGCACCGAGGGCATCCAGCTCGGCCTGCTGGGTGGTATGCGGCACCCGCTGGTCGACCGCCTTCCTGGCGCGCTGCAGCGCACTGTTCACCGACGGGACCGTGGTGTCCAGGATGCGCGCGACCTCGGCGGCGGAGAACTCCAGCACCTCACGCAGGATCAGTACCGCGCGCTGGGTACCCGGCAGGTGCTGCAGCGCCGCGACGAAGGCCAGCTCGACGCTCTCCCGCCGCAGGTAGTTCGCCGCCGGGTCGGTGTCGCCCGGTTCGCTCGCCGGCAGCTGGTCCGGCCACGGCTCCAGCCAGACCGGCCCGGCCACCGGCTCGCCGAGATCGTGGGTGTCCCGCCGCGGCGGGCCGTGCTCAGGCGAGAGCATCCGCCGGGGCCGGCGGGCGATCAGCCGCAGGCAGGCGTTGGTGCTGATGCGGTACAGCCACGCGCGCAGCGAGCTGCGACCCTCGAACCCGGCCAGGCCCCGCCAGGCGCCCACCAGCGACTCCTGGACCGCGTCCTCGGCGTCCTGCACCGAGCCGAGCATCCGGTAGCAGTGGGCATACAGCTCACCCCGGTAGCCCGCCACCAGCCGCCCGAAGGCCGCCGAGTCACCTCGGCGGGCCGAGGCCAGCAGCTCCGGCTCGGGCGGCGCGTCCACATCCATCCTGAGCATCGTTCCAGCCGCCCTGGCCGGCGGCCGCGGCGCGTCCCGGCTCACTCCCACTCGATGGTGCCGGGTGGCTTGCTGGTCAGGTCGAGCACGACCCGGTTGACCTCGGGCACCTCGTTCGTGACGCGGGTGGAGATCCGCTCCAGGACGTCGTACGGGACACGGGTCCAGTCCGCGGTCATCGCGTCCTCCGACGACACCGGTCGCAGCACCACCGGGTGGCCGTACGTGCGCCCGTCGCCCTGCACGCCGACCGACCGGACGTCGGCCAGCAGCACCACCGGGCACTGCCAGATGTCGCGGTCCAGCCCGGCGGCGGTCAGCTCCTGCCGGGCGATCGCGTCGGCCGCCCGCAGCACCTCCAGCCGGTCCCGGGTGACAGCCCCGACGATGCGGATCGCCAGCCCCGGACCGGGGAACGGCTGCCGCCACACCATCTGCGGCGGCAGCCCCAGCTGCGAGCCCACCCTGCGCACCTCGTCCTTGAACAGGGTCCGCAGCGGCTCCACCAGCGCGAACGCCAGGTCGTCCGGCAGGCCGCCGACGTTGTGGTGCGACTTGATGGTCGCCGCGCCGGCGCCGCCACCGGACTCGACGACGTCCGGGTAGAGCGTGCCCTGCACGAGGAACTCCACGGTCTCGCCGTGCGCCCCCGCGCCGGCGACCACCTCCCGCGCGGCCGCTTCGAAGGCCCGGATGAACTCCCGGCCGACGATCTTCCGCTTCTCCTCGGGATCGGACACGCCCGCCAGCACCGCGAGGAAGCGTGACGAGGCGTCCAGCACATGCAGCCGCACCCCGGTCGCCGCCACGTAGTCGCGCTCGACCTGCTCTGCCTCGCCGGCCCGCAGCAGCCCGTGGTCGACGAAGACGCAGGTGAGCTGGTCGCCGACGGCCCGCTGCACGAGCGCGGCGGCAACCGCGGAGTCGACCCCGCCGGACAGCCCGCAGATCACCCGCTTGCCCCCGACCTGCGCCCGGATCGCCGCGACCTGCTCGTCGACGATGTTCGCCTCGGTCCAGAGCGGACGGCAGCCGGCGCCGGCGTAGAGGAAGCGCTCCAGCACCCGCTGGCCGGCCTCGGTGTGCAGCACCTCGGGGTGGAACTGGACGCCGTACAGGCCCCGCCCGGCGTCCTCGAACGCCGCGACCGGGCTGTCCGGGGCGGACGCCGTGACGGCGAACCCTGGCGGAGCCGCCACCACCGCGTCGCCGTGCGACATCCACACCGGCCGCAGGTCGGCGGATCCGGACAGCAGCACCCCGCCGTCGCCGAGCAGCCGCAGCGGCGTCCGACCGAACTCCGACCGGCCGGTCCGCTCCACCTTGCCGCCGAGCGCCTGCGCCATCGCCTGGAAGCCGTAGCAGATGCCCAGCGTCGGCACGCCCGCGGTGACGAGATCGACCGGGGCCTGCGGGGCGCCGTCGGCGTACACCGAGGACGGGCCACCGGACAGGATCACCGCTCTCGGCCGCCGAGCGAGGATCTCGCCCACCGGCGTGTCGTGTGGGACGATCTCCGAGTAGACCCGCGCCTCCCGCACGCGGCGCGCGATCAGCTGGGCGTACTGGGCGCCGTAGTCGACGACGAGCACCAGGTCCGCGGTGGGGTCGACCGTCACCCGGTCGAGTCTAGGACGGGCCGTCCGCCTGGCCCGGACGACCGGCGCGGCGGTGTGGCGGGGATCGGGGCAGGTGTGGTGGAGCGGGCGCCGGGGTAAACCT
>DASPYH010000255.1:0-2621 GCA_035636875.1 Mycobacteriales bacterium
CAGCTGCGGTCGGCCCGGTCCTGGGGCATCGGCGACTACGCGGACCTGGCCACGCTTGCCCGGGCGCTGGCGACGCAGGGCGCGGACGTGCTGCTGGTCAACCCGATGCACGCGCTGACGCCGGTGCTGCCGCTGCAGCCCTCGCCGTACTTCCCCACCAGCCGGCGCTTCGCCGACCAGGTGGCGGTCGCGGTGGACCTGCTCCCGGAGTATCAGGCCGCCCCGGCCGAGCTGCGGGCCGAGGTGGACGCGCTCCGGCCGCTGGACGGGGACCGGATCGACCGGGACGCGGTCTGGCGGGCGAAGCGGGCGGCGTTCGCGCTGCTGCTGCCCGCCGAGGTCGCGCCCGAGCCGGGCGACTCCCCCGCCCTGGCGGGCTTCGCCGTCTTCTGCGCGCTGGCCGAGCAGTACGGCGCGGACTGGCGGACGTGGCCGGAGGAGCTGCGGCGGCCGGGATCAGCGGCGACGGCCGCGGCCGAGCCGGACCGGGTACGGCTGCACCGCTGGATCCAGCTGCGCGCCGGGGACCAGCTGGAGGCGGCGCAGCGGGCGGCGCGGAACGCCGGGATGGCGGTCGGGGTGGTGCACGACCTCGCGATCGGCGTCGACCCGGTCGGGGCCGACGCGTGGCTGCTGCCGGACGACCTGGCCACCGGTGCCACGGTCGGGGCACCCCCCGACTCGTTCAACCAGCTCGGGCAGGACTGGGGCTTCCCGCCGCTGCGCCCGGACCGGCTCGCGGCGACCGGCTTCGCGCCGTACCGGCAGGTGGTCCAGGCCGCGCTCCGGCACGGCGGCGGCATCCGGGTCGACCACGTGATGGGGCTGTTCCGGCTGTGGTGGGTGCCGCGCGGCCGCGGCGCCGCGGGCGGGACGTACGTGCGCTACGACGCCGACGCGATGCTCGCGGTGTTGGTGCTGGCGGCGCGGCGGGCGGAGGCGCTGGTGGTCGGTGAGGACCTCGGCACGGTGGACCCGCCGATCCGGACCGCGCTGAACCGGGTCGGCGTCCTCGGGTCCGCCGTGCTGTGGTTCGCCCGGGAGGACGACGAGATCACTCCGCTGCCGCCGTCGCGGTGGCGGGAGCGGGCAGTGGCGAGCGTGTCGACACATGACCTGCCCACGGCGTACGGGTTCCTGGCCGGCGAGCAGGTGCGGGTCCGCGCCGAGCTGGGGCAGCTGGACCGGTCGGTCGAGGAGGAGGAGCGGCGGGTGGCCGAGGAGCGGGAGCGCCTGGTCGCGATGATGCGGGACGAAGGGCTCGCGCAGCCGGGGACGCCGCCGGACGAGCTCGTGCTGGACATGTACCGGCTGCTCGCCCGCACACCGTGCCGGATAGTGCTCGCCTCGCCGGCCGACGCGGTCGGCGACCTGCGGCAGCCGAACCTGCCCGGCGTCACGGACGACTACCCGAGCTGGCGGCTCCCGCTCGCGGACGGCTCCGGACGGGAGGTCTCGCTGGAGGAGTTCCTGGCCGCGCCGGGCACCGCCCGCATCGCGGCCCTGCTGGACGACGCCCTGCCGCGCTGATCCGGCCCTATCCCTCGTCGTCGCAGGGACCGCGCGCCTGGATCCCCCGCAGCACGGCGTCGACCGTCCGCTCGGCGAGCTGGTGGGTGTCCAGGCGGGGGGGAGCCGAGCCGAGCAGGGTGATCATCATCGGGGCGCCGAGCAGCACGACGGCCAGCTCGACGTCGGTGTCGGCGCGCAGCTCGCCGGTCGCGATCCCCCGCCGGAGCACCGTCCGGGTCACGTCGCGCCGCTCCTCGAGCGTCTCCAGGTACAGCGACCGCAACCGGCCCGGCCGCTGCAGCTCGGGCATCAGGCACGGCATGATCTGCCCGAAGCGGCCGTCCCTGGCCTTGCCGATGGCGCGGACCAGCCGGATCAGGTCGTCCCGCACCGACTCGCCCAGCAACGCCGGGATCGGCTCCTTCACCGCGGCGACCGCGTCCACCACCAGCGCTTCCTTGTGTGGCCAGCGCCGGTAGATGGTGGCCTTGCCCACGCCGGCCCGGGCGGCCACCGCCTCCATCGACAGCGCTTCGACAGGCGTGCCCGCCGCGAGCAGGTCGAGCACCGCGTCGATGATCGCCTCGTCGGCGCGGCTGCTCCGCGGCCGGCCGGGCGCCCGCGGAGCGACTGTCGTCACCGTCTTCTCCATCTTGTCAACTAGATTACGTCACCTTTGCCAGCTCCGCGTCCACCACTGGCCCGACTGGAGCTGGTGCGTACTGCGCCGAATGGCGGGGTAGCCACCGGAGCACCGCGATCGCGCCGATCAGGGCCGCGATGGCCGAGCCGCCGGCCGCCCAGTGCATCGCCTGGACGTACGAGCTGTTGGCCGGTGCGATGAGCGCCGCGCCGGCCGGTCCGGCCTTGGCCGCGACGGCGTACGTGGCCGCGATCGACTCCGAGGCCGCGTCCCGCACCGTCGCGGCGTAACCGACCAGGTGGCCGGCCATCTCGCTGCGGTAGACCTGGGAGAGCAGCGACCCGAGCACCGCGACCCCGAGCGCGCCGCCGACCTGGCGGACGGTGTTGCTGACCGCCGAGCCGACGCCGGCCCGCTCCGGCGGGAGCGTGGACATCACCGCCTCGGTGGTCGGCGGCATCACGTT
>DASPYH010000256.1:0-10070 GCA_035636875.1 Mycobacteriales bacterium
ACGCGCGCGCCCCACCAGCGGCCCGTCGTCCCGCGTCGGCTCGAACCGAGCCGACGAGAGTGAGGAGGCCCGCGTGACCACCGCCGTACGCACCGCCCGGCTGTCCGACGCGCCGCTGCCGCCGGTCGACCGGTCGATCCCGCCGTGGCCCGGCTCGGTGCGGCGGACCGCCGGGGTCGACCTGTTCGTCCGGCGCACGCCCGGCCCTGCCGGCGGTGGCGAACCGGCGCTGTACGTGCACGGCCTGGGCGGCGCCTCGACCAACTGGACGGACCTCGCCGACCTGCTCTCCGGCCGGCTGCACGGCGAGGCGCTGGACCTGCCCGGCTTCGGGAGGTCCGGCCCGCTGCCGCGGCGGGAATACTCGGTGGCCGGGCACGCCCGGACCGTGGTCGCGCTGCTGGAACAGTCCGGGCGTGGCCCCGTGCACCTGTTCGGCAACTCCCTCGGCGGCGCGGTCTCGGTCGTCGTCGCCGCCCGGCGCCCCGACCTGGTCCGCACCCTGACGCTGGTCTCGCCGGCACTGCCGTCGCTGCGGCCACGCCGCGGCTCCGACCTCACCCTGCCGTTGCTGCTCGTACCGGGGGTCGCCCGGCTGGTCGAGCGGCGGCTGGCCACGCTGCCACCGCCGGTCCGGGCGCAGGCGGTGCTCGACCTGTGCTTCGCCGACCCGTCGGTGGTGCCGCCCAACCGCTTCGCCGAGGCGGTGGAGGAGGTGGTACGGCGCCAGGACGTGCCGTGGGCGATGGAGGCCTTCACGGCGTCCCTGCGTGCTCTCGCCCGGTCGTACGCGCTGCCGGGGGAGGGGTCGCTGTGGCGGCAGGCCGCGGCGGTGCGGGCCCCGACGCTGGTGGTCTGGGGAGACCACGACCGGCTGGTGCCGGTCGCGCTGGCATCGCGGACGGCGGCCACGGTGCCGGACGCGCGGCTGCTGGTCCTGCCGGGCGTCGGCCACGTCGCCCAGCTGGAGGAGCCGGAGACGGTCGCGCGGGCGTTCCTCGGGCTGCTGGAGGACACGGCGGGGACCGCCCGTTGACGGGGGCGGCCGGACCGGTTGTGCGATCCTTTCCGGCGTGACCCGGTCCGGACCCGCCACGCGCAGGCGTGCTCACGGCGGGGCAGGCGCAGCCGGAGGTGCTCCCACTGGGCCTGCCGGCCGAGCCGGCATGCCCGCCGGCGGCGGATCGGGCGCTCCTGCCGCCCCGAGCCGGGTCGCTGCCGGGCGCGGGTCGGCCCGGCCCGGACCGATGGGTTCCGAGGGCCGGGGGGCGGGCGGGAGTCGAGGTCGCCGGCCGTCGGACCCCGCAGGAGCCGTCGACCGCTTCACCCCGGCGTACCAGTTGGTGACGCTGCGCACGCCCGACGGCCCGTTGCGCGCCCGTACGGATCCCACCGCGGTTCAGGCGCCCGGCCGGCGGCCGATGACCTTCGCCTCCCGGGCGCGGCCGGCGTCCCGCCCGGGTCCGGTCCGGCGGTTCGTCCGGGCGTACGGCTGGCGGGCGTACGCCGTTCCGGTCCTGACCGTGGTCACGTTCGTCTGCGTGCTCGACGTAGCCAACTCCACCGCTGACCCGTCGCAGCCGGGCGCGCGGCCCGCGGCGGACGCCCCCGCCGGGATCGCCTCACCGGGCACCTCGGCCACCCCCGACCCGAGACCGAGGCCGACCGGCATCTACGTCGACGCGCCGAGCAGCGGGGCATCTCGCCCGCTGCCGTCGGCGGCCCTGCCGGCGGGCGCGCCGTACTCGCAGCGCGGCGGCGGTCGGTTCGACGTCGTCCCTGGGACGTCCAGGGTCGCCGGCACCGGTCCGCTGCGGCGGTACACCGTCGAGATCGAGGCCGGGGTGGCCGAGGACGGGCCCGCGTTCGCGACCGCGGTGGAGCGGACGCTCGGCGACCCGCACAGCTGGGGGGCCGGCGGGCGGCTGTCCTTCCAGCGAGTCGACTCCGGTCCGGCCGACTTCCGGGTCAGCCTCGCCTCGCCCATGACCGTCCGCAAGGTGTGCGGCTACACGCTCCCGTTCGAGACCTCCTGTTACAACGGCGACCTCGGACGCGCGGTGATCAACGACGCCCGGTGGGTGCGGGGGGCGGTCGCGTACGGTCGCGCCGTCGGCGCCTACCGGCAGTACGTGATCAACCACGAGGTGGGACACGCCCTCGGCAACGGGCACCAGCCGTGCCCCCGGGCCGGCGCACTCGCTCCGGTGATGATGCAGCAGACCCTCGGCCTGCAGACCGCCGGCGTGGGCACCTGCCGGCCCAACGCGTGGCCCTACCCGTAACGGTCGCCCGCGGGGAATCCGCGCAGGGGTCCGGGCGGTTGGCTCTGTCGGTGACAGTGTGCTTGTCGGCGAGTGTTCGGTGACACTGTCAAGGGGACTCTTGTGAAGTGCGTCCGTGAAGGAGAACACCGTGTCGTTGCCGCCCCTCGTTGAGCCCGCGGCCGAGCTCAGCGTCGACGAGGTGCGCCGCTACAGCCGCCACCTGATCATCCCGGACATCGGGGTGACCGGGCAGCGGCGCCTGAAGAACGCGAAGGTGCTCGTGGTCGGGGCCGGCGGGCTCGGCTCCCCGGCGCTGATGTACCTGGCCGCCGCCGGGGTCGGCACCCTCGGGATCGTCGACTTCGACGTGGTGGACGAGTCGAACCTGCAGCGCCAGGTGATCCACGGCGTGTCGGACCTCGGGCGCCCCAAGGCCGAGTCGGCCCGCGACAGCATCCGCGAGATCAACCCGTACGTCGAGGTCGTCCTGCACACCGAGCGGCTCGACTCGGACAACGCGCTGGAGATCTTCGCGCCGTACGACCTGATCCTCGACGGCACCGACAACTTCGCCACCCGCTACCTGGTCAACGACGCCTGCGTGCTGCTGGGCAAGCCGTACGTGTGGGGTTCGATCTTCCGCTTCGAGGGCCAGGTCAGCGTCTTCTGGGACGAGTACGGCCCGAACTACCGCGACCTCTACCCGGAGCCGCCACCGCCCGGCATGGTCCCGTCCTGCGCCGAGGGCGGCGTGCTCGGCGTGCTGTGCGCCTCGATCGGGTCGGTGATGGTGACCGAGGCGATCAAGCTGATCACCGGCATCGGAGAGCCGCTGCTCGGCCGGCTGATGGTCTACGACGCCCTCGAGATGTCGTACCGGACGATCAACGTCCGCAAGGACCCGGCCGGCTACAAGATCACCGAGCTGATCGACTACGAGGAGTTCTGCGGGGTCGTCTCGGACGAGGCGCAGCGCGCGGCGTCCGGCTCGACGATCACGGCGACCGAGTTGAAGGAGATGCTCGACGCCGGCAAGGACCCCTACCTGGTCGACGTCCGGGAGCCGGTCGAGTTCGAGATCGTGAAGATCCCCGGCAGTGTGCTGGTGCCCAAGGACCGGATCCTCTCCGGCGAGGCGCTGGCGGAGTTGCCGCAGGATCGCCAGGTCGTGCTCTACTGCCGCACGGGGGTGCGGTCCGCGGAGGCGCTGGCCGCGGTCAAGAACGCCGGCTTCCGCGACGCGGTGCACGTCCAGGGCGGCGTGACCGCCTGGGCCACCCAGGTCGACCCCTCGTTGCCGACCTACTGACCCCGCCGCCGCCGACGACCAGTCCCTGGTCGACCCGGTCGCTCCCCGGTTCGCGACCCGGGGAGCGACTCCGGCTCGTCAGCCGATGCCAGCCGGGAGCAGCCCGGCAAGCTGGTTCGGCGCGGTCACCGAGCCCACCGGCAGCCCGAACGGCAATGAGTTGGGCTGGCAGACAGTGCCCTCCGGCGGCACCATCCCGGTCAGCAGGTAGGCGTTCGTGTACTGGGCGAGGCAGGTGCTGGACGAGCGGATCGAGGTGTGGCCGTAACCGGCCAGGGACAGCAGTCGCGCGTCGCCCAGTTCGCGTATGGCGCGCTGCGCGAACAGGTACGGCGTCGCCGGGTCGTAGTAGGTGCCGACGACCAGCAGCGTGTTCGACGTGGGGCGGTCCCAGGGCCCGGCGTACCGCTCCTCGGTGACCACCGGCCAGGTGGCGCAGACGGAGGCGCTGAAGGCCTGGAAGCGACCGAACGTGCGGTACGCGACCTCGAACAGGGTGGCGATCAGTGGCCACCCCGCTTGCCCGCGCGGCAACCGCTTGTCCACGCAGTTCACGGCGTTCTGGGCGTCGAAGGAGTTGCCCGTGTACGCCTCGCCGAGCGGTTCGACGTCGGCGGCGCTCGCTAGCGCCGACGAGGCGCTCTGCCGGGCGGCGGCGGTCGTCTGTCCGGCCTGCGTCGTGTCCGCCGAGGGGACGATCTCGGCGTAGAGCGCCTGCAGCACGGTCGCGGTCGTCGCGAACACGGACGGTCGGTAGAGCTGGCCGCCCACGTAGTTGGTGAGCGCGCTGATGGTCACGGTGGAGCCGTCGGACAGCGTCACCGGCCCGTGCCGCAGCCGCTCCCGCAGGCCGGCGAACTTCTGGGCGGGATCCCCGCCGGCGGAGAAGGCGCACGCCGGACCCGCGGCGACGCACGCCCGGAAGAAGGCGCTCAGCGCGGTCTCGAGGCCGCCGGCCCTGTTCAGCTCGTTGAGCAGCGAGCGCTGGGTGCGCTCGGCGGGGTCCACCATGCCGTCGAGCAGCAGCGCGCGCACCCTGTCCGGGAACAGGTTGGCGTAGGTCGCCCCGATGAGGGTCCCGTACGAGTAGCCCGCGAAGGTCAGCGCGCTGTCCCCGACCGCCTGCCGGAGCAGGTCCAGGTCCTTCGCCACGTCGAGCGTGCTCACGTGCTGGAGCAGCTGACCGGCGTTCGCGCCGCAGTCGTCGGAGTAGGTCCGGTAGGCCCGCAGCGTGCTCGCGATCTGGGCGGCACCGAGGGGGACGGCCTGGGCCGGCCCCAGCGTGGCTTGCAGCTCCTGGTCGGTGCCGTAGCACTGGATCGGCGTGCTCTCGCCGACGCCGCGCGGGTCGAAGCCGACGATGTCGAACTTCTGCCGGATCTCGTCGTTGAAGAGATTCCGGACCGCGCCGCGGGCGAAGGCGAGCCCGGAGTCGCCCGGACCACCGGGGTTGAGGAACAGCGAGCCGATCTTGCTGGTTGGGTCGCCCGCCGGCCGCCGGATCAGTGCCAGCTTGACCGACGCGAGCGCCGGCTCGTCGTAGTCCAGCGGGACCGAGTAGGTCGCGCAGTCGAAGCCGAGGTAAGGGCCGGGGCCACACGGCGTCCAGTCGACGGCCGGAACCGCGGCGGTTCCGTCGGCAGGCGACGCACCGGCGGGGACGACGGCCACCGTGAGCGCCGCTGCGAGCGCCGTCCCGGCGACCGCGACCAGCCCTCGTCGCAGCAGTGCTCGTCGTGCCATCGCTGTGGGTCCTCCCGTCGGCTGCCGATCGCAGCGATAGTGCAGGGCGAGAACGGTAGTCGGAAGACACGACCGGCCGTGTGTGGATGAGCCAATCGCCTGTGGATACTTGGTTGACTCGGTCGTGCTGACCGGCTAGGGCGAATCAAGGATGACCGACCCCAGGGCCGCGTACGGTGGCGCCGTGACGCGGCGACGGCGGTCCGGGCCGGCGAGTGCGTCGGCGGGCCTGGCCACCCGGCGGGTCACCGGCGGCCGGCCGACGCCGTATGCGCCGCGGGTGCTCGCTGTGGTCGAGCGCATCCCGGCCGGCCGCGTGATGTCGTACGGTGACATCGCCGAGTTCCTCGGCACCGGCTCCGGCCGGGCGGTTGGGGCGGTGATGAGCCGGTACGGGCATGAGGTGCCGTGGCAGCGGGTGGTGCTCTCCACCGGCGAACCGGCTCCGTCCGCGCCGGGCGAGGCGCTGCGGCTGCTGCGCGCGGAGGGGGTGCCGTTGCGCGGCGACCGGGTGGACATGGACCGGGCCCGCTGGGACGGGCCGACTGAACCCACAGGACGGGGGAGTTGAGGCATGGACGACGTTCTCGACCTGCACCGGCGCGCGCTGGGAGAGTTCGGGCGGCGGGTGCACGCGATCAAGCCGGACCAGTGGGGCTGCTCCACGCCCTGCCGCGACTGGGAGGTCCGCCAGCTGGTGAACCACCTGGTCAACGAGCAGCTGTGGGTCCCGCCGATGCTGGCCGGCAAGACCGTCGGCGAGGTCGGCGACGCCTTCGACGGTGACCTGCTCGGCGACGACCCGGTGCGGCGCTGGGACGAGGGCGCCGCCGCGGCCCACGCCGCGCTGGCCGCGGACGGGGCGCTCGAGCGGACCGTGCACCTGTCGTACGGCGACCGGCCGGCGGTGGAGTACGCCCAGGAGATGATCTTCGATCTGGTCGTGCACGCCTGGGACCTCTCGCGGGCGATCGGTGCGGACGAGAAGCTCGACCCGGAATTGGTGGAGCGGGCGTACGCCGGGATCGAGCCGATGTCCGACTCGCTGGCCTCGACCGGGCTGTTCGACGCGCCGGTGCCGGTCGCCGCGGATGCGGACCCGCAGAGCAGGCTGATCGCGCTGACCGGACGCGAGCCGTAGCCGCTCGGCTCGGGCCGGTCCTGTCGGGGTGACGTGGTTCGATCGTCGGCGTGCCGGCATCGGGGGACAGACGCGCAACCGGGGCGGCGCCGGCGTACCGGTTGGTTCGCCCGGCGCCCCGGCTCCCGAGCGCGCCGACGCTCGATCCCGGCCAGCAGGCGGTCGTGGAACACCCGGGCGGGCCGCTGCTGGTGCTGGCCGGTCCGGGCAGCGGCAAGACCACCACCCTGGTCGAGGCGGCGGTGGAGCGGGTCGACCGCCGCCACGCCGACCCGGAGTCGCTGCTGCTGCTCACCTTCAGCCGGCGGGCGGCCACCGAGCTGCGCGAGCGGATCACGGCGCGGTTGGCCAGGACCACCCGGGAGCCGCTGGCCCGCACCTTCCACTCCTACGCGTTCGGGCTGCTCCGGCAGCAGGCGGTCGCCCGGGGCGAGCGCGCTCCGCGGCTGCTGTCCGGACCCGAGCAGGACCTGGTGGTCCGCGAGCTGCTCGCCGGCGACGTCGAGCTGGCGACCGGCGAGTGGCCGGCGCCGCTGCGCCCGGCGCTGCTGACCCGCGGCTTCGCCCGCGAGCTTCGTGACCTGCTGCTGCGCGCGGTCGAGCGCGGAGTCCCGCCGCGCCTGCTGGCGGGGTGGGGACGCGAGCGCGGCCGCGACGAGTGGGTCGCCGCGGCGCACTTCTTCGACGAGTACCTCGACGTGACCGCGCTGGCGGCGACCGAGGGCGGCCCCGAGGCGTACGACCCGGCGGAGCTGATCCGCGCGGCCGTGGACGCGCTGGCCGGCGACCCGCAGCTGCTGGCGCGGGAGCGGTCGCGGCGCCGGCACGTCTTCGTGGACGAATACCAGGACGTCGACCCGGCGCAGGAGGAGCTGCTCCGGATGCTGGCGCACGGCGCAGAGGAGCTGGTCGCCGTCGGCGACCCGGACCAGTCGATCTACGCGTTCCGCGGCTCGGATCCGCGGGCGATCCGCCGGTTCGCGGACGTCTTCGCCCGGCCCGACGGCGGCCCCGTGCCGACCGCGGCGCTGGGCACCTCCCGGCGGTCCGGCGCGACCCTGCTCGCGTTCTCCCGCCGGGTCGCGGTGCGCCTGCCCGGCCCCGCGGCACACCGGGTGCTGCGTCCGCTGCCCGCCAGCCCGCCCGGCCGGGTCGAGGTGCACGTGCTGCGCACCCCGGGCGAGGAGGCGGCGTACGTGGCGCACCGGCTGCGCGCGGCCCACCTGATCGACGGGGTGCCGTGGCGGGAGATGGCCGTGCTGGTGCGTTCCACCGAGCGCCACCTGCCGGCGCTGCGCCGGGCGCTGGCGGTGGCGGGAGTGCCCGCCGCGGTGGCCGGCGACGAGGTGCCGCTGGTGGCGCAGCCCGCGGTGGCGCCGTTCCTGCGGCTGCTCGACTGCGCGCTGTGGGGCTTGCGCCCCGACGGGAGGGCCGAGATCGGGCCCGACCCGCTGGACGAGGAGGCGGCGCTGTCGCTGCTCACCTCGCCGCTGGGCGGGGCGGACGCGCTCTCGCTGCGGCGGCTGCGGCAGGAGCTGCGCCGGCTCGACCTGGTCGGCGGCGGCGAGGGCGGGTCGGCCGGGCTGCTGGTCGGCCTGTTGCGCGACGCCCGCAGGACAGCCGATCCCGGGCCGGGGGGCGCCCCCGGAGTGGCCACGGCCGTCGCCGCGGTCGACCGGATGGTCCGTGCCACCGCCGGCCCGCGGGTGGGTGAGCCGGCTCGGCGGGTCGGCTGGCTGCTGGCGACCGCGCGGGCGACCGCGCATGCGGGCGGCACCGCCGAGGACGTGCTGTGGGCGGTGTGGTCGGCGTCCGGCCTCGGCGACGAGTGGCAGCGGGCCAGCCGGCGGGGCGGCCCGACCGGCGTGGCGGCGGACCGCGACCTGGACGCGATGGTGGCGCTGTTCGACGTCGCCGCCCGCTTCGTCGACCGGCTGCCCCGCTCCGGTCCGCGGGTCCTGCTCGACCACCTCGCCGGCCAGGAGATCCCCGGCGACACGCTCGCCCCGAAGGCGCCGGTCGGCGACGCGGTCCGGCTGCTCACCGCGCACGGGTCCAAGGGTCTGGAGTGGACGGTCGTCGCGGTCGCGGGCGTGCAGGAGGGCAGCTGGCCGGACCTGCGGCGGCGAGGCACGCTGCTCGGCGTCGAGGACCTGGTCGACGTCGCCGCCGGGCGGGATCCGGAGCGGCTCTCGCCGGTGGCGCCGCTGCTGGACGAGGAGCGGCGGCTGTTCTACGTGGCGGTCACGAGGGCGCGCCAGCTGCTGATCGTGACCGGCGTCTCCGGCGACGAGGACCTTCCGTCCCGGTTCCTCGACGAGCTCGACCCCCCGCCGCCCGGCGGACCCCGCCCGTTCACCCCGGTCCCGCGCGCGCTCAGCCTGCCCGCGCTGGTCGCCGAGCTGCGGGCGGTGGTGTCCGACCCGAAGCAGGCCGAGACCCGACGGCGTGCGGCGGCCGGCCAGCTCGCCCGGCTGACCGTCGCCGGCGTCCCCGGCGCCGACCCCGCGACCTGGTGGGGGCTGGTCGAGCTGTCCGACGACCGGCCGCTGCGCGATCAGGGCCTGCCGGTGCGGGTGTCGCCGTCCGCGCTGGACCGCTTCGCCCGCTGCGAGCTGCGCTGGCTGATGGAGGCCGCTGGTGCCCGCGGACAGGAGGCGGCGGCGCAGTCGGTCGGGACGGCGCTGCACGAGGTGGCGGCGCTGGCGGACGATCCGGCGGTGGTCTCGGAGGAGGCGCTGGCGCCGCGGCTGGAGCGGGCGCTGGACCGGCTCGACCTCGGCGGCGCGTGGACGACGCGACGGGAGCGGGAGCGCGCCCGCGGGATGCTGCGGACGTTCCTGCGCTGGCATCTCGCGTCCCGGTCCCGGTGGGTGCTGGTCGACGTGGAGGTGCCGTTCGAGGTGCCGGTCGGCGAGGAGGCGGTCGTGCACGGCCGGATCGACCGGTTGGAGCGCGACGGCGACGACCGGTTGGTCGTGGTCGACCTCAAGACCGGCCGCAGCAGGGTGCTCGACTCGGACCTGGCCCGGCACGCGCAGCTGGGGGCATACCAGCTGGCCGTCTCGCACGGTGCCTTCGAAGCCGGCGCCGAGCCGGGTGGTGCGGCCCTGATCCAGCTCGGCCTGGGGAAGGGGACGGTCCGGGAGCAGGAGCAGCGGCCGCTGGGCGAGGACGTCGACCCGCACTGGGCGCGCGAGCTGGTGCGGGACGCGGCCCGCGGCATGGCGGGGTCGGTGTTCCGGGCCACGCCCGGACCCGGCTGCCGGGTCTGCCCGGCCCGGACGGCCTGTCCGGCGCAGGACACCGGCCGGCAGGTGACCGAATGAGCGCCGCGCGACTGCTCACCTGCGAGCGGGTGGCGGTCTGTGGCCGCTGCGAGCGGGGGACACAATGACCGGCCCAGTGGGCGGGCGGCCCCGCTGGTCGCCGGAGGAGCTCGCCGCCGCGCTCGGCCTGCCACGGCCGACGCCGGAGCAGGCCGAGGTGATCGGCGCGCCGCTGGCGCCGGCCGTGGTCGTGGCCGGCGCCGGCTCGGGCAAGACCGAGACCATGTCCGCGCGGGTGGTCTGGCTGGTGGCCAACGGCCTGGTCCGCGCCGACCAGGTGC
>DASPYH010000257.1:0-3596 GCA_035636875.1 Mycobacteriales bacterium
TCCCGGGGGCCGGTGGCCTCGCACCGTCGTCCGGCACGGTGGTTCGGGCGCGCTGAGCCCGGATCAGGCCGCGGTGGTGCGGGCGAGCGCGTGCTCGACGAGCACGATCAGGGTGGCCAGACCCGAGCGGGCGTCGCGGGCATCGGTGCGCAGCAGCGGCTGGCCCGGCTTGAGGGCCAGTGCCTTCCGCACGGTCTGGTCGTCGAAGGTCTCCCAGCCGGGGAAGTTGTTGACCGCGACCACGAACGGCATCCTCCGGTCCTCGAAGTAGTCGATCGCGGCGAAGCAGTCGTCCACCCGGCGCAGGTCCACCAGCACCACCGCGCCGACCGCACCGCGGGAGATGTCGTCCCACATGAACCAGAAGCGGTCCTGTCCGGGCGTGCCGAACAGGTAGAGGACCAGCTGGTCGTCCACGGTGATCCGACCGAAGTCCATCGCCACCGTGGTGGTCGTCTTCCCCCGGACGTGGGACAGGTCGTCGATGCCCGTCGACAGCTCGGTCATCAGCGCCTCGGTGCGCAGCGGCGGGATCTCCGAGACCGCGCCGACGAAGGTGGTCTTGCCGACGCCGAAACCACCGGCGACGACGATCTTCACCGGGATCGGCGGTTCGGGGCGGTCAGCGCTCACGCAACCCCTCCAGCAGGCGTTCCAGGATCGCGGCGTCGGGACGGTCGCCGACCTGCGGTGGCATGTGCACAGCCAGGTAGCCGCCGGAGGCGAGGTCGCCGAGCAGGACCCGGGCGACGCCGACGGGCACGTGCAGGTGCGCGGCGACCTCGACCAGCGCCGTCGGGCGCGCGCACAGGTCAAGGATGGCGCGCCGCTCCACCTGCATGGACGGCTGCAGCTCCTGGCCGAGCTCGGTGACCGTGACGATCACCTCCAGCGGCAGGTCGAGGCCCGCCGAGCGGGTGCGGCCCCGGGTCAGGGCGTACGCGGGGACCACCCGGCCGCCGCCGGGCGGTGTCCCGTCGGCCGGTCCGGTCACGGCGGAGGCAGCTCGGCGACCGGGCCGCGGACCGCCGGGGTGAGCAGCTGGCCGACCCGGGTCACCAGCATCGTCATCTCGTACCCCACCATCCCGATGTCGCACAGCGGGCGGGCGAAGACGGCCAGCGCGGACCCGTCGCTCACCGAGGTCACGAAGAGGTATCCGCCGCCCATCTCGACGATCGTCTGCCGGACCGGCTCGGCCTGGAAGCACTGGGCGGCGCCCCGGGTGAGGCTCACCAGCCCGGACGCGACCGCGGCGAGCTGGTCGGCGAGTGCGTCGTCCAGCCGTTCGGAAGCCGCCAGGCGAAGCCCGTCGCCGGAGACGACGAGCGCCTGCGTGACGCCGGACACGCGCCGGACGAAGTCGTTGACCAGCCAGTCCAACTCGCCGCCGGTCACCGTCGCCGGAGTCACCGCATGGTCCTCCCGCCGGGTCCCGCGCTCGTCGGGCCGTCGCCGACGACCTCGCGGGCAGCGCGCTGGGAGGCCTGGAAGCGGGACAGGGCGTCCCGGGCGGCGAGCGGGTCGAGGATCGCCGGCGCCGAGTCGGCCGCTGCGCCGGCCTCCCGGCGCAGGCCGGGAGCGAGGTGCGCCTGCGGGACCCGCTGGCTCAGCCTCGGCCCGCCGTCGGAGACGTCGTCGGAGACGTCGTCGACCGGCGCCCCCGGTGCGGCCGGTGCGGCCGGTGCGGCCGGCGGGTCGGCGGGCAGGGCCCCTGCCGGCATCGGGTTAGCCGGCGTGCCGCTTGCCGGCACCGGGCCGGGCCGCATGCCCCCTGCCGGCACCGGGCCGCCGGGCATGCCGCCTGCGGGTGGCGGGTCGGGCCGGATGCCCCCTGCCGGCACCGGGTCGGGCCGGGAACCGGTTCGGCTTGCTTCGGCCCGCCGTCCGGTGCCGGCGTCCGGTGTGGACGGTCCCGGGGAGTGGCCGGCGTGCGGCGGCCGGAGGGGTGTCCACCAGCTCGACCAGCGGTCGTCGTCCGGTGCCGACGGACTGGACCCCCCGGCCGGTTCGAGGGTTCGCACCGGTCCGGCCTGGCCGTCCGGATCCGGCCTCGGCGTGTGCCCGCCGGGGGAGCGGCGGGGCAGCGGGGGGAGCGCGGCCGTGACCGTCGCACCGGCGAGGAGCGACTGTCCGCTGCCCACGAGGGCGGCGTCGTGGTGGCTGGCGGGCGCGGTGAGACCGGCGGTGCCGACCGGACCGGCCGGCCCGGCACCGGCGACCTCGGCCCCCACCAGGTCGCGGGTGCCGGCGAGACCCCCCGCGCCGACAGCTCCGGCGTGGCCGCCGACCGCAGCCTTCCGTGCGCCGGGCCTACCGGCCGGACCCCGTCCGGCCGGCGGGGCGCCCGGTGCGGCCTCGGCGAAGAGCCTTGCGGGCAGCACCGCGACGGCCGTGACGCCGCCGCCCGGCGTCGCGGTCAGGTTCACCGTGATTGCGTACCGCTGGGCCAGCCGCGCGACCACGTGCAGGCCGAGGCGCTGCGAGACCGACAGGTCGACCTCCCGCGGCCGGTGCAGCAGGTCGTCGGCGTCGGCCAGCTCCTGGGAGGTCATGCCGACACCCCAGTCCTCGATGGTCACCACCTGGGCGCCGGGGGACTGCATGACCGGCCGGGTGCGGAGCATCACCATCGCTCCCGGCGGGGAGAAGTGGACGGCGTTCTCCAGCAGCTCGGCGAGCAGGTGGGTGAGGTCGGCCACCGCCCGCCCGGACACCGCGAGCGCCTCCTCCACGGCGAAGTCGACCCGGTCCAGGTCCTCGATCTCGGCAATGGCGGCGCGCACCACGTCGACCAGCGGCACCGGGCTGCGCCAGGTGCGCGGCGTCTCCTCACCGGAGAGCACCAGCAGGCTCTCCGCGTTGCGCCTGATCCGGGTGGCCAGGTGGTCGAGCCGGAAGAGGTCGGACAGCGCGTCCGGGTCGTGCTCCTTCTCCTCCAGCTGGTTGAGCAGGTCGAGCTGCCGGTGCAGCAGGTTCTGGTTGCGGCGGGCCAGGTTGACCAGCAGCTCCGACGTGAACCGGCGACGGCCGAGCTCGGCCTCCGACAGCTGCCGCGTCAGCCGCAGCGACCGGTTCTGCTCCTCCTCGGTGTTCTTCCAGAACAGGACCACGCCCACGCAGGCGGCGAGCACCGCGACGCCGTGGATGACCGACCAGGTCCACGGGTGCGACTGGGCCGCGAAGTGGTTGAACATCAGGCCGGGCACGAGGCTCGACCCGATGCCGTGGCTGAGCACCGTGAAGACGATGTTCATCAGGAACGGCACCCAGTCCTGGTAGAGGGCGATGAAGCCGATCATGACGAAGAAGTGGAAGTGGGCCTCGATGCTGCCGTGCGACAGGCCGACCAGCGCGGCCGAGCAGTAGACGAGGCCGAAGGTGACGAAGATCGACGCAGCACGGCGGCTGCGCATCAACCGTCCGAGCGCGAGGCATGCCGCCGGCACCGCGAGCACCTCGGCGACGTCCTGCGCGGGGACGCCGCGCCAGAGCCCGAAGAGGAAGAGCCCCGGCAGGTGCGCGAGGAGGATCACCTGCAGCAGCCTGTGCCGCCGCCGCCAGGCGTCGTCGCTGAGCGTGTTGCCTCTCGGCAG
>DASPYH010000258.1:0-5764 GCA_035636875.1 Mycobacteriales bacterium
CGCCTTCGGGTTGGGCGGCTGGGACACGTAGTGCGGGATCGCGGCCCAGAACGAGATCGCCGGGACGCCCGTCCGCACGCAGGCGTCCTGCAGCACGCCGAGGACGCCGGTCGGCCCCTCGTAGCGGGAGTGCTCCAACCCGTACCGCTCGGCCGAGACCGTGTCGTACGACGTGCCGGTGACCGGGGCCGGGCGGGTGTGGGGCGTGTCCGACAGGAGCGCCCCGAGCAGCACCACGGTCTGCACTCCCAACTCGCGCACGACCTCGAGGATCTCGTCGCAGAAGCCGCGCCAGCGCATGTTGGGCTCGACGCCGCGCATCAGCACCACGTCGTGGCTCGCACCGGGCGGCCGGCACACCGAGAACCGCGTCGTCGGCCACTCGATCCGCCGGGACACCCCGTCCACCAGTGAGACCGTCGGGCGGTTGACCTGGAAGTCGTAGTAGTCGTCCGGGTCGATGGCGGCCAGCGGCCGCGCGTCCCAGATCAGCTCGAGATGCTCGACCGCAGACGTCGCCGCGTCGCCGGCGTCGTTCCAGCCCTCGAACGCACCGACGAGCAGCGGCTCGGTCAGATCCGGCCAGTCCTCGAACTCGGTCATGGGGCGGCGTCCACCGTGAGCACACGACCGGAGCGGAGCGGTGGGCGTCGCCGGGCTAGGGCGTGTCCGACGGACCTTCGGCGGCGCGGGCCGACGCCCAGACGCCGACCAGCGGTGTTCTCGTCGCTGCCGATATTCCCGATATCGGCAGCTCCTCGGCCTGGCCGGATCGACGCCTGGACGCCGTCCGCATCCACCAAGATCCATCGGACACGCCCTAGCACGGTCACGCGGCCCAGCCTACGACCGAGGCCGCCCGGCGGAGACCGACGCACCCGATCTGTGCGGCAGCCCGAGCGCAGTGGATCGTGGCCACGCGCCGAGCGTGCCCCCGAGTAGCCTTGTGAACCATGTCCGACGGCGTCGAGTCCCCCCTGCTGGCCACGCTGCGTGAGCGCGTCGTCGTTGCCGACGGGGCGATGGGCACGATGCTGCAGGCGGCCGACCTCACCCTCGACGACTTCACCGGCTTCGACGGCTGCAACGAGATCCTCAACGTCACCCGTCCGGACGTGGTCCGGAGCATCCACGACGCCTACTTCGCCGTGGGCAGCGACGCGGTCGAGACCAACACGTTCGGGGCGAACTATGCCAACCTGGGGGAGTACGGGATCGCCGACCGCATCCACGAGCTTGCCGAGGCCGGCGCCCGGCTGGCCAGGGAGGTCGCGGACGGCTGGTCCACCCCGGACCGGCCGCGCTGGGTCATCGGCTCGGTCGGTCCCGGCACCAAGCTTCCCACTCTTGGTCACGCTCCGTACGCGACCTTGCGGGACGCCTACCAGCAGGAGGTGGCCGGCCTGCTGCTCGGCGGCGCCGACGCGGTGCTGGTCGAGACCGCGCAGGACCTGCTGCAGGCCAAGGCCGCGGTGGTCGGCGCCCGGCGGGCGATGGCGGCCGCCGGCCGGCGGGTGCCGCTGCTCGCCCAGGTCACCGTCGAGACGACCGGCACCATGCTGCTCGGCTCGGAGATCGGCGCGGCGCTGACCGCCCTCGAGCCGCTCGGCATCGACCTGATCGGGCTCAACTGCGCCACGGGGCCGGCCGAGATGAGCGAGCACCTGCGCTACCTGTCCCGGCACGCGCAGGTCGGCCTGTCGGTGATGCCCAACGCCGGCCTGCCCGAGCTCGGCCCGGACGGCGCGACCTACCCGCTCACCCCGCAGGAACTGGCGGGCGCGCTGGCCTCGTTCGTCCGGGAGTACGGCACCCGCCTGGTCGGCGGCTGCTGCGGCACCACCCCTGAGCACGTCCGCCAGGTGGTGGAGGCCGTCCGCGACGTCGAGCCGGCCCGCCGCCGGCCGCGCACGGAGGCGGCCGCCGCCTCGCTCTACCAGCCTGTCCCGTTCCGGCAGGACAACAGCGTGCTGATGATCGGCGAGCGGACCAACGCCAACGGCTCCAAGGCGTTCCGCGAGGCGATGCTGGCCGGCCGCTGGGACGACTGCGTGCAGATCGCCCGCGCGCAGATCCGGGACGGCTCGCACATGCTCGACGTCTGCGTCGACTACGTGGGACGGGACGGCTCCGGCGACATGGCCGAGGTCGCCGGCCGGTTCGCGACAGCCTCGACGCTGCCGCTGGTGCTCGACTCGACCGAGCCCGCGGTGATCGAGGCCGGGCTGGAGCGGCTCGGCGGCCGCTGCGTGGTCAACTCGGTCAACTTCGAGGACGGCGACGGGCCGCAGTCCCGGTTCCGTCGGGTGATGCCGGTCGTGCGGGAGCACGGCGCCGCGGTCGTAGCGCTGACCATCGACGAGCAGGGCCAGGCGCGGACCGTCGAGACGAAGGTGGCGGTGGCCGAGCGGCTGATCGGCGACCTCACCGGCGAGTGGGGGATGCGCGAGTCGGACATCCTGGTCGACTGCCTGACCTTCACGATCGGCACCGGCCTAGACGAGAGCCGGCGCGACGCCCTGGAGACGATCGAGGCGATCCGCCAGCTCAAGCGCCGCCATCCGCAGGTGCAGACCACCCTCGGGCTGTCGAACGTGTCGTTCGGGCTCAACCCGGCCGCGCGGCAGGTGCTCAACTCGGTCTTCCTGCACGAGTGCGTCAACGCCGGGCTGGACTCGGCGATCGTGCACGCCTCGAAGATCCTGCCGATGTCGAAGATCGCGGACGAGCAGCGCGAGGTCGCGCTCGACATGGTGTACGACCGCAGGCGCGACGGCTACGACCCGCTGCAACGCTTCCTGGCGCTCTTCGAGGGCGTGGATGCCCAGTCGTCGAGGCAGTCCCGGGCCGACGAGCTCGCCGGGCTGCCGCTGTCGGAGCGGCTGGAGCGCCGCATCGTCGACGGCGAGCGCAACGGGCTGGAGGCCGACCTGGATGAGGCCCTGTCGAGGCGGCCCGCCCTGGAGATCATCAACGACACCCTGCTGTCCGGCATGAAGACGGTGGGCGAGCTGTTCGGCTCCGGTGAGATGCAGCTGCCGTTCGTGCTGCAGTCCGCCGAGGTGATGAAGGCCGCCGTGGCCTACCTCGAGCCGCACATGGAGAAGGCCGACTCCAGCGGCAAGGGCCGCATCGTGCTCGCCACCGTCAAGGGCGACGTGCACGACATCGGCAAGAACCTGGTCGACATCATCCTGTCCAACAACGGCTACACGGTCGTCAACCTGGGGATCAAGCAGCCGATCTCCGCGATCCTCGATGCGGCCGAGGAGCACGACGCCGACGTCATCGGGATGTCCGGCCTGCTGGTCAAGTCGACGGTGATCATGCGGGAGAACCTCGAGGAGATGAACTCCCGCGGGGTCGCCGACCGGTGGCCCGTGCTGCTCGGCGGTGCGGCGCTGACGAGGGCGTACGTGGAGCATGACCTGTCGGGGGTGTTCGCGGGCGACGTGCGTTACGCGCGGGACGCGTTCGAGGGGCTGCGGCTGATGGACGCGCTGATGGCGGCGCGGCGGGGGAGCGTGCCCGCCGCCGCCACGCCGAGCGGGCCCGCCGACGCGGCGCTGGTGACCGCGGCCGGCCGAGACGGCTCGGCCGTACCCGTGGCTGGCTCCGCGGCAGACGACGATGCGAGGCGCGCCGAGCGCAAGGCCCGCCGGGAGCGGTCCCTGCGGATCGCCGCGCAGCGCCGGGCCGCCGAGGAGGCGACGTCGCCCGCGGGGTCCGGGCCGGCGCGCTCCGACGTCGCCACCGACAACCCGGTCCCGACCCCGCTGTTCTGGGGCGACCGGGTGGTGAAGGGGATCCCGCTCGCCGACTACGCCGCGCTGCTCGACGAGCGGGCGACGTTCATGGGCCAGTGGGGCCTGCGCGGCGCGCGGGGGGGCAAGGGCCCCTCGTACGAGGAGCTGATCGAGACCGAGGGCCGGCCGCGACTGCGTCGCTGGCTGGACCGCTTCCAGACCGAGGGGGTGCTGGAGGCCGCGGTCGTCTACGGCTACTACCCCGCCGTGAGCAAGGGCGACGACCTGATCGTCCTGGGCGACGACGGCGGCGAGCGAGTGCGGTTCAGCTTCCCCCGGCAGCGGCGGGATCGGCGGATGTGCCTCGCCGACTTCTTCCGCTCACAGGACTCGGGCGAGACCGACGTGGTCGCCTTCCAGGTGGTCACGATGGGCCAGAAGATCAGCGAGTTCGCCGCGGAGCTGTTCGCGAAGAACGCCTACCGCGACTACCTGGAGGTGCACGGGCTGTCCGTTCAGCTGACCGAGGCGCTCGCCGAGCACTGGCATGCCCGGGTCCGCGAGGAGCTCGGCTTCGGCGGCGAGGACCCGAGCGACCCGGACGCCTTCTTCAAGCTGGAGTACCGGGGTGCCCGTTTCTCGTTCGGCTACCCGGCCTGCCCCAACCTCGAGGACCAGCAGCAGGTCGCCGAGCTGCTGCGGATCGAGCGGATCGGGGTGTCGCTGTCGGAGGAGTTCCAGCTGCACCCGGAGCAGTCGACGTCCGCGATCGTGGTGCACCATCCCGAGGCGAAATACTTCGCGACGTGAGGGCGGTCCTGTTCGACCTGGACGGAACGCTGGTCGACTCGGAGCCGGTGTGGGACGACGCGCTGCGCGAACTCGCCCGGGAGCTGGGCGGCGAGCTGTCCGGCCGGGCCCGCCGGGCCACCGTCGGCACCAACGTCGACGTGTCCGTCGCGATCGTGCACGCTGACGTCGGCCGGCCCGACGCCGACCCGCTGGCGAGCGGCGAGCGGCTGGTCGAGCTTGCCCGCCGCCGGTTCGCGGCCGGGCTGCTCTGGCGTCCGGGGGCGCGCGAACTCGTCGACGCGGTGCGGCTGTCCGGCGTACCGACCGCGCTGGTGACCAACACGCAGCGCGGGCTGGTGCGGGTGGCGCTCGGGGGGCTCGTCGAGGAGCTCTTCGACGTCTCGGTCTGCGGCGACGAGGTGCGGCAGCCCAAGCCCCACCCGGAGCCGTACGCCGTGGCCGCCGCCCTGCTCGGCGTCGCCCCGGCCGACACGGTCGCCGTCGAGGACTCCCCGACGGGCGCGGCCTCCGCCGAGGCGGCGGGCTGCGCCGTCCTGGTCGTGCCGGCGGAACTGCCGGTGGCCGCGTCGCCGCGCCGGTCGTTCGCGGCCTCGCTCACCGACGTCGGGGTGGCCGACCTGGCCGAGCTGGTCCGCCGGGCCGCCTGACCGGCCGGCCCGCCGAGTCGCCGCGCTGCGCCTGATCGGGCCGGCTCGCCGAGCCCGCGCCGCCCGCCGGGCAGAGGATGATCACGTTTCCTCGCCGGCTCCGAGTTGGGCCGGTCCAGACACAGCGTGTCGCGACGAGGACACGCGCAAAGGTGGTCGGGCGCTGCCGGCGCCGCAGGCGCACCATCCAGACCCGGCGACGCCGGACCGTCCGAGGGACGGTCCGGCGTCGCCGGGTGCGGGAGGACTACTCCGCCGCGATCGCCTGCAAGACGTTCAGCCGGGAGGCGCGGCGTGCCGGCAGCCAGGCGGCGATCACCCCGGCCACGGCCGCGAGCAGCAGGTAGAGCGCCAGTTGGCCGACCGGGAAGCTGAGCTCGGTCACCCCCTGGTTGCGCAGCGCCCGCTGCAGGGCGACGCCGAAGATCCCGCCGACGACCAGCCCGAGCAGCCCGCCGAAGATCGCGATCAACACCGACTCGACCCGGACCATCCGCTTCACCTGCCGCCGGCTCATCCCGACCGCCCGGAGCAGGCCGAGCTCGCGGGTGCGCTCGA
>DASPYH010000259.1:0-2861 GCA_035636875.1 Mycobacteriales bacterium
TCGACGGCGGACCGGTGGAAGTTCGGCGCGTTCGTGCCGTTCATCGCGCTGTGGTCGATCCTCGTCTACGGGCCGGTCGCGCACTGGGTCTTCTCGCCGGAAGGCTGGCTGTTCAAGAGGGGCGCGCTGGACTTCGCCGGCGGCACCGTCGTGCACATCAACGCCGGCATCGCCGGCCTCGCGATGGCCATCGTGCTCGGCCGCCGGCGCGGCTGGCCGAAGGAGCGGATGCGGCCGCACAACGTGCCGTTCGTGCTGCTCGGCGCGGCCCTGCTGTGGTTCGGCTGGTTCGGCTTCAACGCCGGGTCCGCGCTCGGCGCCAACCAGCTCGCCGGGTACGCGTTCATGAACACCAACACGGCCACCGCAGCCGCGCTGCTCGCCTGGATCGGGGTGGAGAAGCTGCGCGACGGCAAGCCCACCACGCTGGGCGCCGCGTCCGGTGCGGTCGCCGGCCTGGTCGCGATCACCCCGTGCGCCGGCTTCGTCAGCCCGCTCGGCTCGATCGTGGTCGGCCTGCTCGCCGGCAGCATCTGCGCGCTGGCAGTGTCGATCAAGGGCAAGGTGCGGGTGGACGACTCGCTCGACGTCGTCGCGGTGCACCTGGTCGGCGGCATCATCGGGTCGCTGTCCGTCGGCCTGTTCGCCACCCTCGACACCAACCCGCTCGGCGCGGACGGCCTGTTCTACGGCGGCGGCTTCAGCCTGCTGGGCAAGCAGGCGCTCGCGGTGGTCAGCGTGATCGGATACACCTTCGTGGTGACCCTGATCATCGGCTTCGCGATCAACCTCGTGGTCAAGAACCGGGTGCCGGCCGAGGTCGAGGACGAGGGCCTTGACCTGGCGCTGCACGGGGAGACCGCGTACGAGTTCAGCACGCTGGGCGGCACCTGGGCCACCGCGGGAGCGCAGCCGGCGGCGGACTCCGGGCGGGCACCCGCGCACCGTGAGGGGGTGTCGGCATGAGGCTGGTCACCGGCATCATCAAGCCGTTCAAGCTCGAGGACGTGAAGGCCGCGCTGGAGACCCTCGGGGTGCTGGGCCTGACGGTCAGCGAGGTCCGCGGCTACGGCCGGCAGAAGGGCCACACCGAGGTCTACCGCGGTGCCGAGTACACGGTGGACCTGGTGCCGAAGGTCCGGATCGAGGTGCTGGTGGACGACCTCGACGTCGAGAAGGTGGTCGACACGGTCGTCGAGGCGGCCCGCACCGGCAAGATCGGCGACGGAAAGGTCTGGGTGACCCCGGTCGACGCGGTGGTTCGGGTGCGCACCGGGGAGCGCGGGGCTGACGCGCTCTGAGCGCCGAGGCGATCCGGCCGGCCCGCCCGGGGTGGCGGGGCGGCCGGATCGGCGCCGGCCGGGCCCGGTGAGCCGGTCCGGGTCCGAGCCGGCCGCGTCACCGGCGGCGGTGCTCCGGGCGGCCCGGGCGGCTCTGCTCGCCCGCGCCGACCTGACCGGGGCCGCCCTGCGCGCGGCGCTGGTCGAGCTCTACGACTCCTGGCTCGCCGGACTCGTCTCCGGCCAGGACGGGGTCGCGCTGGTGGCGGTCGGCGGGCTCGGGCGCCGGGAGCCGGCCCCGCACTCGGACCTCGACCTGGTGCTGCTGCACCGCGGCCGGCGGAGCGCCACCGACATCTCCCAGGTCGCGGACGCGGTCTGGTATCCGGTCTGGGACGCCCGGATCGGCCTTGACCACTCCGTCCGCACGGTGGCCGAGGCGGTGGCCGTCGGCCGGGACGACCTCAAGGCGGCGCTCGGACTGCTCGACCTGCGCCACCTGGCCGGCGATCCCGCGCTGTCCGGCCTGCTGCGCGAGTCGGTGTACGCCGCCTGGCGGTCCGACGCCGCCCGGCGGCTGCCGGAGCTGCGGGAAGCGACCCGCACGCGCTGGACGGCGGCCGGCGAGCTGGCCTTCCTGCTCGAGCCCGACCTCAAGGACGCCCGCGGCGGCCTGCGCGACGTGCACGCGCTGCGCTCGCTCGCCGCGGCCCAGCTCGTCGACCAGCCCGGTCCGATGGTCGCCGCGGCCCGGGACGTGCTGCTCGACGTGCGTGGCGAGCTGCAGCGGCGGTCCGGGCGGGCGCTGGACCGGCTGGTCCAGCAGGAGCAGGACGGGATCGCGGCGGCCCTGGGCTACGACGGTGCGGACGAGCTGCTGCGTGCCGTCAGCGAGGCGGGCCGCACGGTCGCCTTCGCCGTCGACACCGCCTGGCGGCGGGTGGAGGCCGAGCTGTCGGCCCGCCGGCGATCCCGGTCCCTCGCGAGGTCGATCACCGGGTCCCTCGCAGGGCGGGCACCGGCCGGCCAGCGGCGTCCGCTCGCCGACGGGGTGGTCGAGCAGGACGGCGAGGTGGTGCTCGCCCGCGACGCCGACCCCTGGGCGGACCCGGTGCTGGTGCTCCGCGCGGCCACCGCGGCCGCCCGGGCCCGGCTGCCGCTCGCGCCGCACGCGCTGGACCGGCTGGCCACCGAGTCGGCGACCATGTCGCTGCCGTGGCCGCCGGGCGCGCGGGACGCGTTCGTCGACCTGCTCGGCACCGGACCCGCCGCGGTGCCGGTGCTCGAGGCGCTCGACCAGGCCGGGCAACTGGTGCGGCTGCTGCCGGAGTGGGCACGGGTGCGCTCGAAGCCGCAGCGCAACCCGGTACACCGCTTCACCGTCGACCGGCACCTGGTCGAGGCGGCGGCGCAGGCGGCCGCGCTGACCCGAATGGTGTCCCGGCCCGACCTGCTGCTGCTCGGCGCGTTGCTGCACGACGTCGGCAAGGGCTGGCCCGGCGACCACACCGAGGCGGGCGTACGGGTGGTCCGCGAGATCGGCCCGCGGCTCGGCCTGCCGTACGGGGACGCCGCGACTCT
>DASPYH010000260.1:0-2251 GCA_035636875.1 Mycobacteriales bacterium
ACGAGTCGAGGGCGTGCCGGTCTTCGACGTAGAGCAGCACCGGCCCGTAGAGCACGGCCAGCAGCCGGGTCTCCTCGTGCACGGTCACGTCGCTCTGCTGCTCCAGGCCTGCGGTGGTCACCGTGACGGTCACCCGCTGCACCCCTTGCGCGTCGATCATCGTCTGCCTCCTGGCTGGGACGGGTGTCCGGAGTGGACACGACTCGGACGTCCCGACAGGAGGGCGCGGGAGCCGGACCCGACGCTCGTTCGAGGGTCAGGCGGGGTCGGGGGCGGTCGGGGGCGGCGCGGGTTCGCCGGCGGCCGAGTAGCTGCTCGCCGCGACCGTCCGCCCCGCCGGGTCGAGGATCTCGAGTCGTTGCAGCCCGGGTCCGCCGGGGTGCGGCGCCCGGCCCCGGTCGGTCCGTTCCCGGTGCAGGTCGAGGGCGGTGAGGGCCTCGGCGAGTTCGGTGTAGCTGCCCACCAGGATCCGCCCCGCCGGCGGGCCTTCATGCTCGAGGCGCAGTTCGTACCCCATGCCCGCCGCCCCTTCCCGCTGTCCGGTGGACGTCCACGCTCCCGCGGCGGCGGCCGCGGCGGTAGCCCGGACGGGACGGCCTGTGGAGGAGGCTCGGCCCGCTGGGCGGCGGCGTCACCGCCGGTGTCACCGCCGACGTCACCGGCGCGCCGGAGGGGCCGTGTGCGGCCGGACCCCGCGGTGCACGGGGCAACGTTGCGGTGGGTGGGGGGCGGCGGTGTACGAGTCGGACCGTGTCCCCGATCCCGGCCGGCTGGCGCCGTCCGACCCGGGCGCCGTCCCCGCTGCGGTATTCGCACGGCGGCGGTCGGGGTGCTCGGCCTGGCGCTGGCCTTGTCCGGGTGCGGGGGCGGCATGATGTCCGGGCCGGCCCCTGACCCCGGTCGGCCCGGGCCTTCCTCCGCGGCGAGTACGGCACCAGCCGCGCCGCCGAATCGGCGGCCGGCGGACCGGGCGGCGGTGCAGGCGGCGTACCGCCGGTTCTGGGCGGTGGCGACGACCGTGGAGCGGCAGCCGCCGCGCCGGTGGCGCGCCGCGCTCGCCACCGTCGCCATAGACCCGTTCCTGACCCGGCTGCTGGAGGGGTTCCGGGCGCAGCGGGCCCGCGGCCTGCGGCAGTACGGGACGGTCTCATCCCGCCCGACCGTGGTGGACCTGAGCACCGACCGGGCGTCGATCGTGGACTGCCAGGACGCCAGCCGGTCCGGGGAGGCGGACCTCGACTCTGGCCTGCCGCGCACGGTCGGGGCGCCGCGGACGCCGTTCGCGGCGACCCTGGTCCGGGGCAGCGGCCGGGTCTGGCGGCTCGCCGACGCAAGGTACCTGGCCGGCTCCTGTTAGCGGGGGAGCGCACGCAGGCGCGGGCGTGCCCACCTGGACGTGAGACCACCAACGTTGAAGTACCCACCAGGCCCGGATGTACAACGAACTGGACATCGTGCCAGGGGGTGTGTACGGGTGCCGAGCCGAGCGGGAGTCCGAGTCGCGGCGCCGGCGGCCGCCGTCGGCGCGGTGGCCGCGGTCGCCGGCGCGGTTCTGCTCGGCGGCTGCGAGGCCAGCCAGGCGCCGCCGCCCGCGCCGTCGCTGTCTTCGTCGCCAGCGGCCACGGTCCGCGGTCATGAGCGGCGGGCGGCCGGCCGGGACGAGGTCCAGGACGCCTACCTGCGGTTCTGGTCGGTGTCGTGGCGTCTCGACGAGCGGCCACCCCCGGCGTGGCAGCCGGTGCTGTCGAGCGTGGCGGTCGACCCGGTGCTGACCCGGCTGCTGCTGACCGCCGAGCGGCACCGGCAGCACGGGATCGTCCGCTACGGGACGGTCGCCGCTCGGGTCGGTTCGGTCACCGTGCAGGGCCGTCGGGCGGTGGTGACGGACTGCCAGGACGCCAGCCGGGCCGGCCAGGCGGACCGGCGGACCGGAGCACGCCGGATCGTTGGGGTGGCCCGGGCCCCGGTCGTCGCGGTGCTCCTGCGGGGAGCGGACGGGCGCTGGCGGGTGTCCGACGTGGACTACAAGGGGGACCAGTGCTGATGTGGACCGTCCTCAGAGCCGTGATCATGGCGGTGTTCGCCGCCGTGCCGTCCCTGGCCGCCGCGGATGACGGCGGCGGGGTGATCGTGCGGCCGGTGGACCCGGGCGGCGGGTACGACCCGCCCGCGGTGGGAGTCCAGGTCACCGACGCCGGCGCCGGCGCCGGCCCCGTGACCCCAGCCGGAAACCCGGGGCGGTCGGGGGCGC
>DASPYH010000261.1:0-3806 GCA_035636875.1 Mycobacteriales bacterium
CGACGCCGCCCGGGAGCGCAGGCGGCGACGCCAGCTGCGCACCACCACCGGTGCGGTCGCCGCGGCCGTCGCGGTGCTGGCCGCCGGCGCCTCCGTGACCGCGCTGGTCCGCAACGCCGGCTCGCACAACTCGGCCGTCTCGGCCGGCTCGGCCGCGAGCGCCAGCTACGACGGCAGGGCGGCCGGTCCCGCCAAGCAGGCCCCGCAGGCGCAGCCGAACGCCTCGGCCGCCACGGCCGGGATCCCGTCGTACAGCAGGGAGACCCTGCGCGGTTCCCTGGCGGCGATCGAGCGGGAGTCCACGCTCGCGGCGACCTCGAAGCTCGGCGAGACCGGCCCGGCGGGCGCGATGGCGGACGCGGCCCGGCGGCAGGCGTGCGCGCAGACCATCGTCGGCCACCCGGGCGAGCTGCGCGCCGTGCGCCGGATCAGCTACGAGGGCGTGCCGTCGTACCTGTTCGTCTTCGACGACGGGCAGCCGCACGGCTATGTCGTCGACCTCCAGTGCGGCACGTCTGGAGGCCTGCCGGCGACGATCCTGGACCGGGTCCCCTGACCTCGCCCCTCCGGTTGCCGCCGGCCCACCCGGGGAACATGCTCTGGCTGGGAACCGTTGCAGCCGTGGCGGCGAGCCGGCCGCCAACTGTCACCTGCGAAGGGCGTGTTCTGCTGTGACCGAGGCGACCGAGGTGCGCGACGTCATCGTGGTCGGGTCCGGTCCGGCAGGGTACACAGCCGCTCTCTACGCGGCTCGCGCCGAGCTCAGGCCCTTCGTCTTCGAGGGCAGCCAGTACGGCGGGGCGCTGATGACCACGACCGAGGTGGAGAACTTCCCCGGCTTCCCGGACGGCGTGCTCGGACCGGAGCTGATGGACAACATCCGCACCCAGGCGGAGCGATTCGGTGCCGAACTGGTCACCGACGACGTCGTCGAGCTCGATCTGACCGGCGAGGTCAAGCTGGTGCGCACGCACGACCGGGACTACCTGGCGCGCTCGGTGATCATCGCCACCGGCTCGCACTACCGGAAGCTCGGGATCCCCGGCGAGGAGAGGCTCGCGGGCCACGGCGTCTCCTGGTGTGCCACCTGCGACGGCTTCTTCTTCCGCAACCAGGACATCGTGGTGATCGGCGGCGGCGACAGCGCGATGGAGGAGGCCACCTTCCTGACCCGGTTCGCCCGGTCGGTGACGGTCGTGCACCGTCGCGACTCGCTGCGCGCCAGCAAGATCATGCAGGAGCGCGCGTTCGCCAACGAGAAGATCCGGTTCATCTGGGACACCGAGGTGCTCGAGGTGATCGGCACCGAGTCCGTGGCCGGCGTCCGGATCCGCAACCGGCGCACCGGCGAGCAGGCCACGCTCCCGGCGAGCGGGGTGTTCGTCGCGATCGGCCACGACCCGCGCTCGGACCTGCTGCGCGGCCAGATCCGGCTGGACGAGGCGGGCTACGTGCTGGTGGATGCGCCATCGACGCGCACGAGCGCGTCCGGGGTCTTCGCCGCGGGTGACGTGGTCGACCACACCTACCGGCAGGCGGTCACCGCCGCCGGCACCGGCTCGGCGGCCGCACTCGACGCGGAGCGCTACCTGTCCGCGCTCGACCAGTCCGCCGAGGCCACGGCCGCGGAGGCGGTCACCGTCTGACCAGGAATCCGCGGTGGGTTCCCGTCGTTGCAGTTGACGTTCCACTGGATCATCGAGGAGGCACCGTGGGGAGCACCAAGAAGGTCACCGACCAGACGTTCAAGCAGGACGTGCTGGCCAGCGACAAGCCCGTGCTGGTCGACTTCTGGGCGGAGTGGTGCGGGCCCTGCAAGATGGTCGCCCCGGTCCTCGAGGAGATCGCCGCGCAGCACGCGGACAAGATCACCGTGGCCAAGCTGAACATCGACGAGAACCCGGGGATCGCCCAGGAATACCAGATCATGTCGATTCCGACCATGTCCGTCTTCTCGGACGGCAAGATGGTGAAGTCGATCGTGGGGGCGAAGCCGAAGTCCGCTCTCCTCCGGGACCTGTCCGACTACATCTCGTAGGTCAGCGATCGGCCGGGGACCGCCCGGACCGATCGTCTGCCTTATCCAAGACCCCCGTCCCCGCGGCCGGGGGTCTTGCCATCTGCGAAGCCGGCATGCGCCGGGCAGGCAGGAGTCCGTCGGCGAGCCCCCGGCCCGGACACCAGGCCGGGATCGCGAGGTCGTGCGGTCCGAGTTGGGTATGACCTCCGCGTGACGTCCCTGGTGCTCGGACCCATGCTGCGGCACGTCGACCAGACCTCGGCCACGGTCTGGGTCGAAACGGATTCGGCCTGCACCGTCGAGGTGCTCGGCGCGCGGCAGCGCACCTTCCAGGTCGGCGATCGGCACTACGCGCTGGTCTGCGTGGAAGGGCTCGAGCCGGGCAGCACCACGCCGTACGAGGTCCGCCTCGACGGGAAGCTGGAGTGGCCGCCGGCGGACAGCGACTTCCCGCGGTCGCGGATCCGCACGCTGCTGCCCGGCCGGCCGGTTCGGCTCGCCTTCGGGTCCTGCCGCTACGCCTCGCCGCTGTCCGTCACGAGCGACGGCCGGTACGGCACGGACGCGCTGGACGCGTACGCCCGGCTGCTCGCCGAGACGCCCGACGACGACTGGCCGGACGGGCTGATGCTGCTCGGCGACCAGGTCTACGCCGACGAGACCTCGCCGCTCACCCAGGACGTGATCCGCCGGCGCAGGGACGTGAGCAAGCCGCCGGGCCTGCAGGTCGCGAACTTCGCCGAGTACGCCGAGCTCTACAACGAGTCGTGGGGCGACCCGCTGGTGCGCTGGCTGTTCGCCACCGTGCCGACCGGCATGATCTTCGACGACCACGACGTGCACGACGACTGGAACACCTCGCGGATCTGGCGCGAGCGGATGCAGCAGACGGGGTGGTGGCAGGAACGGATCTCCGGTGCGCTCGCCGCGTACTGGGTCTACCAGCACCTCGGCAACCTCGCGCCGGTCGCCCTGGACGACGATGAGATCTACCGCAAGGTGTCTGAGGCGGACGGCGACGTCGGGCCGATGCTGCACGACTTCGCCGCGGCGGCCGACCGGGAGGCGGACGGCGAGAAGGGCTACCGGTGGAGCTACCGGCGCGACTTCGGGCCGGTGCGGATGGTCGTCATCGACTCCCGCTGCGGCCGGATCCTCGACGAACCGCACCGGGCGATGGTCGGACGGTCCGAAGCGGACTGGATCGAGTCTCAAGTGGACGGTGACCTCGACCACCTGCTGCTGGCGACGTCGCTGCCGTGGCTGTTGCCGCGGGCCGTGCACGACCTCGAGTCGTGGGACGAGGCGATCTCCTCCGGATCGCGGGGCCCGCGGATGGCGCGCTTCGGCGAGAAACTCCGGGAAGCCGCCGACCTCGAGCACTGGGCGGCCTTCCGGCGGTCGTTCGACTGGCTCGCCGGGCTGGTCGAGCGCGTCGGGCGCACTGCCGCCGGCCACCGTCCACCCGCGACAGTCTGCGTGCTGTCCGGCGACGTGCACCACCAGTATGTCGCCGAGGCGCACTGGCCGGTGCGGACGGACAGCAGGGTCTACCAGGTGGTGATCTCGCCGGTGCACCACACCGTGCCACCGAGCCAGCGGATGGTCTTCCGGCTCGGCTGGAGCGGGGTGCTGGCGCGGCTGACCGCCATCCTCAGCCGCCGGGACGACGTGCCGCCGCTTCCGCTGACCTGGTCCAAGACCGCCGGGCCGTTCTTCGGCAACGCGCTCGGCATGCTCCTGCTCGACGGCAGGTCCGCCACCTTCATCCTGCAGCGGGCGGTCG
>DASPYH010000262.1:0-2071 GCA_035636875.1 Mycobacteriales bacterium
CGACAACCCGATCCCGGCCGCCACGTCGTGGGCAGACTCGCCGCCGCTGTCGATCAGCCCGCGGCTGCGCCGGACCGGCAGCTACGAGCGGCGGGGCAAGCCCCACCGGGTGTTCGACCGGTCGGCCGAGCGCCAGCGGCTGGCCGAGCTGGCGACCCGGCAGGCGGCCGAGACCGCGGCGGCCAGAGCGGCCCTGGTCACTTCCCGGCCCACCCGGCTCGGCGACCTCGGCACCCTCGATCGGGCCGCGTTCGCGCTCTTCCTCGCCCTGCTGGGGGATGCGCTCACCGGGTGGACCCCCGGCCGGCGCAGCGTCTCCACTACGACATCCGACGGCACGATGCTGGTCCGGCTGACCGCGCTGGACCCGAGGCAGACGGCGGAGGTCCGCACACCGAACGGCGTGTTCCGCGGACCCGACCACCTCGTGGAGATCGTCGACCTGACGGCGGACCGTGCCCTGGAGGCAGCGGAGCGTACGGCATGACCGCGTTGTCCGACGCGCTCGACGCGTCCCGGGCCGACGAACAGCGGCGAGCCGCTCGGGCGCTGTTGCGGCGCCCGCTGTTACGTGCCGGCGGCCCGGACGCGGAGTCGTTCGTCCTCGTCCGCCGGCACGCGACCATGCTGCGGGAGTGGTTCGACCGCCACACCGGCTGGCGACTGATCGTCGACAGCGGGGTGGCGCGACTGATGAAGACCGCCGCGAGCACCGACCCGACCCGGCCGGCGCGGGAGGTGCGCTCGGGGCAGCCGTTCGGCCGCCGCCGGTACGTGCTGGCCTGCCTCGCGCTGGCCGCGCTGGAGCGGGCCGACGCCCAGATCACCCTGGGCCGGCTGGCCGAGCAGGTCCTGCTCGGCGCCGCCGACCCCGTTCTCGCCGCCGCCGGGGTGGCATTCACGCTCGACGAGCGGGAGGAGCGCAGCGACCTCGCCGCCGTCGTCCGGCTGCTGCTCGACCTCGGCGTGCTGTCCCGGGTGGCCGGCGACGAGGAGGCCTTCGTCAAGGAGACCGGCGACGCGCTGTACGACGTCGAGCGGCGGGTGCTGGCCACCCTCCTGGTGACCCCGCGCGGACCGTCCACCGTCGACGCGACCGGCTTCGCCGCCCGGCTGGCGGCGGTCACGGGCGAGGCCGTGCCGGCCACGGACGAGCTCCGGAACCGGGTGCTACGACACCGGCTCACCCGCCGTCTGCTCGACGACCCGGTGCTCTACTACGACGAGCTCGACGAGGACGAGGCCGCCTATCTCAGCAGCCAGCGCAGCGCGGTCACCGCGCGGATCAGCGAGCTGACCGGCCTGGTCCCGGAGGTGCGCGCCGAGGGCATCGCGATGGTGGACCCGCACGACGACCTCACCGACGTGCGGATGCCGGAGAGCGGCACCGACGGGCACGTCACCCTGCTGCTCGCGGAGCACCTCGCGGCCCGGTCCGGCCAGCCGGTCCCGGTCGGCGAGCTGCACCGGCACGTCCGTGGGCTCGCGCTCGCACACCGGTCGTACTGGCGGCGAAGCGCCGTGGAGCCGGGTGCCGAGGTGGAGCTCACCGCCGCGGCGCTGGGCCGGCTGGAGGCGCTGCGGTTGGTCAGCCGGGACGGGGATCACGTGACCGGCCGGCCGGCCCTGGCCCGTTACTCCGTCGCCGCGCCGACCATCCAGGACTCGGGGGGCCGCTCGTGAGCCGGCCGCTCCCCGAGCCGGGCCGGCAGCGCTGGCAACCACTGCGGGCCGGCCTGGTCGACCTCTTCTACTACGACGCGGAGGAGTTCTGGTTCCGCGACGGGCGGCTGCTGCTGCGCGGCAACAACGGCACCGGCAAGTCGAAGGTGCTCGCGCTCACGCTGCCGTTCCTGCTCGACGGCGATCTGTCCGCGCATCGGGTGGAGCCGGACGCGGACCCGAAGAAGCGGATGGAGTGGAACCTGCTACTCGGCGGCGACCACCCGTACCCGGAGCGCCTCGGCTACGCCTGGCTCGAGCTCGGCCGGCTCCGGGAGGACGGCCTCGCCGACTACCGCACGATCGGCTGCGGGCTGAAGGCGGTGTCCGGCCGCGGCGTAGCGCAGCA
>DASPYH010000263.1:0-3338 GCA_035636875.1 Mycobacteriales bacterium
ACGAAGTCGCCGGCCATCCCGGAGTCATGCGCCGAGCGCAGCTCGACCTCGATCCCCCAGCCCCGCGGCGGCGGCGGCACCTCGCCCTGCACGAGCAGCCGCTCGCGCAGCTCGAGCAGGATCTGGTCCGGTCGGGCCTGCCGTACGCCGAGACGGTCCCGCCGCCGAGCCTGCTCGTAGGACACGACGGCCACCACCGCGAACGTCGCCACCGTGCCGACCGTGAGCGCGGTCCAGCCGCGCGCGGAGGTCACCAAGACCCCGAGCAGCACGGAGCCGAGCAGGAGCAGGCGCAGCTCGCGGCGGGGCAGCGTCAGCCCGCCGAGCAGCACCGGCACGGCCAGGATCGAGGCGGGCCGCAGCTGGTCGGGCCACGTGAGCGACGCCAGCGCCAGCAGTCCGGCGAGCCCGACGAGTGCCACGGTCAGGCCGATATCGCCGAGCCGCCGGCGGAAGCGCTCCAGGCGGCCGGCGAAGCGTCCCCACACGCGTCCGACCATGACGGCGCGCACAGTATCGAGGGGACCGGGCGAACGGCGCATGCGGCTCGGAAACACGTCGCGTCCTGTCAGAGGGGCGGAGTAGGAAGGCGGCATGACCGACGTCGAGCTCCGTCCCATCGACCGCGCCGAGCTGCCGAGCTTCTACCGGACACTGGCTGAGACATTCGGCGAAGATCCTCGTGACGACGATCGCGAGCGCTTCGCCAAGCTCTTCGAGCCGGAGCGGAGCCTCGCCGCGTTCGACGGCGACCAGGTGGTCAGCACCGCGGGGGCTTACACGCGGCAGATGACCCTGCCCGGCGGTCCGCGGCCGGTCGCCGGGGTCACCATCGTCGGCGTCCTGCCCACCCACCGGCGCCGCGGCCTGCTCACCGAGATGATGCGCCGGCAGCTCACCGAGCTGCACGAGCGGCAGCAGGAGCCGGTCGCCGCGCTGTGGGCCTCCGAGGGCGGGATCTACGGCCGCTTCGGCTATGGTGCCGCTGCCCGGCAGGTCGCGCTGAGCGGCAGCAAGTCCAGGATGCGGCTGCGTCCGGACGTCCCGCTCGGCTCGGGCCGGGTCACCCTCGCCACGCCGGAGCAGGCGCGCCCGCACGAGATCGCCGTCTACGACCAGGTGTGGCGGTCGGCGGTCGGCTTCCTGGAGCGCGACGAGCGGTGGTGGGACCGCGTCTTCGACGACCGGGAGCACCTGCGCGGTGGCGCGACCGCCCGACGGCATGCGCTGCACGTGGAGCAGGACGGCTCGGTCACCGGCTACGCGACCTACCGGCTGAAGGACGAGTGGACTTTCGCGCAGAACGACAGCGAGGTCCTGGTCCTCGACGTCCTGACGACCACCGCGCCGGCGTACACGGCGCTCTGGTCCTACCTCGCCGGCATCGACCTGCATCCGAAGATCGCCAGGCAGCGGGCGCCGCTGGACGACCCGCTGCAGCACATGCTGCTCGACGTGCGGGCGCTGCGGACCGAGGTGTACGACTCGCTGTGGGTCCGGCTCGCCGACCTGGGCGGTGCGCTGGCGGAGCGGACCTACTCGACCGACCTCGACGTCGTGCTCGAGGTGACTGACGAGTTCTGCCCGTGGAACGCCGGCAGCTGGCGGCTGTCGGGCGACGCCTCTGGCGCGCGGTGTGAGCGCAGCACAGATGCCGCAGACCTGACGCTGTCCGCGGCCGACCTGGCCGCGGCGTTCCTGGGCGGCCCGACGCTGGTGTCTCTCGCTGGCACGGGCCGGGTGCTGGAGCAGACCCGAGGTGCGCTGTCCGCAACCAGTCGGGCGTTCGCCGCGGATCGGCAGCCGTGGTGTCCCGAGGTGTTCTGAGCGGCGCGGCCGACGCGGTTCGGGTGAGTTACGACCGGGTCGCCGCCGACTACGCCGCGCGCGTCGGCGGCGAGCTGGCCGGCAAGCCGGTCGACCGGGCCCTGCTGACTGCGTTGGCGGAGCGGGCGGGAGCTTCGGGACCGGTCGGCGACCTCGGCTGCGGCCCCGGACACGTGGCAGCACACCTCGTCGGGCGTGGCGTGCGGGTGGTCGGCGTCGACTTGTCACCGGGGATGCTCGCGGAGGCCCGGAGGGCTCGACCGGACCTGCCCGTGGCAGCCGGGGACCTGCTCGCGCTCCCGCTGCGGGACGGCGCGCTGTCGGCCGCGGTCGCGTTCTACTCGTTGATCCACCTGCCCCGCGGGCGGGAGGTGGCGGCGCTCGCCGAGGTCAGCCGGGTGCTCGCGCCCGGGGGTGTCCTGCTCGCGGCGGTGCACGTGGGCGACGAGATGCGCCACCTGGAGGAGTGGTGGGGCCACCAGGTCTCCCTCGACTTCCGCTTCTTCACCATCGCGGAGCTGCTCGGCTGGCTCGCGCTGGCCGGATTCGAGGTCGAGGACGTGCTCGAGCGCGACCACTACCCGGGGGTGGAGGTGGAGACGCGGCGAGCGTACGTGCGGGCGGTGCGCCCGCCGCGTCGGTAGGGGCGCGGGAGGGAACGCCTGCACCCAGGTCACCCTGCGGCTCGCGGTCCCGCCGGGCGGGTCGGGTCCGCCACCGGTTGTGCTCTCCGGCTGGTCGGTGGATGGTGGGCCCGCCAGGGCAGCTGGGCACGTCTTCGGCCGGAGGTGGTGGGTGAGCGAGCCGATCCCGCCGAGGCATCGCCGTCGGGAGCGCCGTCGTGCGCGGCAGGCGCGCCGGGCGGCGGCCATCGACGAGGCACTCCGGACGGAGGCCTGGGCCACCACGACAACGCCCGAGGAGCTGCCGGCTCCGGACGCGGCCGCCAGCGGCGGTGCGGGAGACGGGCCGGAGGGATCGGCGGCACTGTCCGGGGACGCCGCGCCGGCCGCCGGCACCGAGGCGGCTGGACGTTCCGCGGACGTATCGGCGCCACCGGCGGCACTGTTCGGGGACGCCGCGCCAGCCGCCGGCACCGAGGCGCCTGGACGGTCCGTGGACGGATCGGACACCCGCAGGCGAGCCGAGCAAGGGGCGCCGACGGGGATTGCGCAGCCGGCCACTGTCGGACAGACCAGTCCGGCGGGACCGGCGGTCGCGACCGGACCAACTGGCACCCCGGAACGAGCCAGCGCCGCAGGACAGGCCGGGACCCCGGGAGCAGCCGCCACCGCCGGGCAGGCCGGCGCCGCCGGGCAGGCCGGCGCCGCGGGATCAACCGCGGCTGGCGAGCGGGCGGGGCCCGGTGGACACCCGCGGACGAGGCGCGCCGACGCCGAGCGGGGCCTGCGCGGAATCATCGGTGCCGGCCCTTCCCAGGTCGGCGTGCTCGGCGCCATGCGCGCCCGGGACGCCGCCAGGCCGACGCCGGCGGATCTCGCGGCAGCCGA
>DASPYH010000264.1:0-15430 GCA_035636875.1 Mycobacteriales bacterium
GCCGGCGCCGCGGAAGTCCTCGCCGAGATCGACACACTCGCCGCAGCACTCGCTCAACAGGCAGCACAGCATCCCAAGCCTGCTGGCGGCGGCGGCGGTGGTGGTGTCGTTCTTCCTCAATGAGCGGACCGACGTAATGTGCCGCAATGCTGCGCTTCATGTCCTTCTGGCCCATTGCCAGCAGCGAGGCGTAGAGGATCCCGGCCACCGCGAGGATCAGCACCAGCGGGGCGAAGTAGCGGGAGGCGTCCGGGAACAGCGGCAGGCAGTACCGGATGAAGCCGAACGTGCCGGCCTTGTCCAGCACCCCGACCAGCAGCGCGGCGCCGCCGACCGGGGCCTCCGCGCCGGCGTCCGGCAGCCAGGTGTGGAACGGCACCAGCGGCGCCTTGATCGCGAAGGCGACGAAGAAGCCGAGGAACAGCCACTTCTGCAGGCCGGGGTCGATCTGCCCGGCGACCAGCTTGTCGAACGAGAACGTCCGCTCGCTGGTGGCGAAGTAGAGCCCGATCACCGCGGCGAGCATCAGCAGCCCGCCGAGCAACGAGTAGAGGAAGAACTTCACCGCCGCGTACTGCCGCTGCGGCCCGCCGAACGAGCCGATGAGGAAGTACATCGGCACGAGCATGGCCTCGAAGAACACGTAGAACAGAAAGACGTCGGTCGCCGCGAAGACCCAGATCATCATGACCTCGAGCAGCAGCAGCAGCGCGAAGAACGTCTTCGGCTGGCCGCGGCGTGTTCCCGGCACCCGCGGCCCCGCCGGGCCCGGTCCCTCGTCGAGAACCTCGTCCGCGGCCTCGACGATGTCCCGGTCCGAGTCGTCCGCCGGGCGGTCGAGGACCGCCGTCGAGGGCCGACCCGCCACGGTGGTCCCGGCGGCGGAGGCGCCGGTCCGCGTCACGGCGGCCCGGGGCGCGGCGGTTGCCCGCTCCCCCGCCGTCGAGACCGCCATCGAGTCGACCCGGCGGTCCGCGTCGTCCCACGATGCGACCACGACCGCCGGCACCAGCACCGCGACGAGCGCGATGAGCACCAGCGCGATGCCGTCGACGCCGAGCGCGAAGCTGGTGCCGAACGAGCGGATCCACTCGTACGAGGTGGCGAACTGGAAGCGCTGCGACGAGCCAGCGTCGAAGGCGACCCAGACCCCGATCGTCAGCGCCAGGGTGGCCAGCGAGAAGGCCAGCGTCAGCTGCTTGGCCAGCAGGTCGCGTCCGGCCGGGAGCACCGCGACCGCGACCGAACCGGCGAGCGGGACCAGGCCGAGCACCAGCAGGATCGGGAACCCGTTCACGCGTACCTCACCGCCAGCAGCGCCGCCACCACGAGCACCGACCCGCCGAGCATGGACAGGGCGTACGAGCGGACGAACCCGGTCTGCAGCCGCCGCAGCCGGCCGGACCCGCCGCCGAAGCCCGCCGCCGCTCCGTTGACCAGGCCGTCGACGCCCCGGTTGTCGAGCCAGACCAGGAACCGGTCCAGCCACTGCCCCGGCCGCATCAGGACCGCCTCGTTGAACGCGTTGCCGTAGAGGTCGCGCCGCGCCGCCACGGTGACCGGCGAGACGTTCTCCGGGCGCACCCGAGGCACCGGGCGCCGTCCGAACGCCAACCACGCGCCGATCGCGCCGCCGAAGACCACGAGCAGGGTCAGCGCCGTCAGGACGGTCGGCGCGATGGTGTGGATCCCGGCCTCCTCCGGCTCGCCCACCGAGGGCGTCAGCCAGTTCTGCAGGGCACCGCCGAACACCAGCAGGTAGCCGCCGGCGACCGAGCCGATCGCGAGCAGCACCATCGGCACGGTCATCACCGGCGGCGCCTCGTGCGGGTGCACGTCCTCGGTCCACCGCCGGTCGCCGAAGAAGGTCATCACCATCAACCGGGTCATGTAGAACGCCGTGATCGCCGCACCGAACAGCGCGCAGGTGCCGAGCACCCAGCCGGAGGTGCCGCCCTTGTCGTACGCGGCCTCGATGATCTTGTCCTTGGTGAAGAACCCGGAGAACGGGATCATGCCGATGATCGCGAGGTAGCCGGCGGCCGTCGTCCAGAACGTGATCGGCATGACCCGCCACAGGCCGCCGAAGCGGCGCATGTCCACCTGGTCGTTCATGCCGTGCATCACCGAGCCCGCGCCGAGGAACAGCCCGGCCTTGAAGAAGCCGTGCGCGACCAGGTGCAGGATGCCGATCGCGTAGACGCCGGGTCCCAGGCCGACGGCCAGGAACATGTAGCCGATCTGGCTGACCGTCGAGTACGCCAGGACCTTCTTGATGTCGTCGTACGCGCAGCCGATGATGCAGCCGACCAGCAGGGTGACCGCGCCGACGATCGTCACCACCGTCCGGCCGGACACCGTCACGTTGTAGATCGGGTTGGACCGGGCGATGAGGTAGACGCCGGCGGTGACCATGGTGGCGGCGTGGATCAGTGCGGAGACGGGGGTCGGGCCCTCCATCGCGTCCGGCAGCCACGCCTGCAGCGGCACCTGGCCGGACTTGCCGCACGCACCGAGCAGGAGCAGCAGCGCCAGCGCGGTGGCGACCCCGAGGCCGGCCTGCCCGATGCCGGCGAAGACGCCCTGGAAGGAGACCGTGCCGAAGGTCTTGAACATGAGGAAGATCGCGATGAGCAGGCCGGCGTCACCGACCCGGTTCATGATGAAGGCCTTCTTCGCGGCGGTGGCGGCCGAGGGCCGGTCGTAGTACCAGGCGATCAGCAGGTACGATGCGAGGCCGACGCCCTCCCAGCCGATGTACAGGACGACGTAGTTGTTGCCGAGGACCAGCAGCAGCATCGCGGCGACGAAGAGGTTCATGTACCCGAAGAAGCGCCGCCGGCCGGGGTCGTTGTCCATGTAGCCGATCGAGTAGATGTGGATCAGCGCGCCGACGCCGGTGATGAGCAGCACGAACGTCAGCGACAGCGGGTCGATCAGCAGGCCGAAGTCGACCTTGAGCGAACCGACCGGGATCCACTCGTAGAGGTGCAGGGTGCGGCTGCGCTGGCTGGTGGGCAGGCCGCGCACGTCGAAGAAGAGCAGCAGCCCGTAGCCGAACAGCAGCACCGGCACCGCGGCGCCGAGCAGGTGACCCCACCTGTTCGTGCGGCGCCCGCCGAGCAGCAGCACCGCGGCGGACAGCAGCGGCACCGCGACCAGCAGCCACGCTCCCCGCTGGAGCGCACCGCCGGCCTGCGCGTACTCGGTCGCTTCGGCAGCGAGAGTCAAGGCCGGCCTCTCAGTACTTGAGGAGGTTGGCGTCGTCGACCGAGGCCGAGCGACGGGTGCGGAAGATCGACATGATGATGGCGAGGCCGACCACGACCTCCGCCGCGGCCACCACCATCACGAAGAACGCGATCACCTGGCCATCGAGGGTGCCGTTGATCCGCGCGAAAGTGACCAGGGTCAGGTTCACCGCGTTGAGCATCAACTCGACGCACATGAACACGACGATCGCGTTGCGCCGGACCAGCACGCCGACCGCGCCGACGGTGAACAGCGCCGCCGAGAGGACCAGGTAGTACGTCGGGCTCACCGTTCCACCCCCTCGCCGGCGGAGTCGGTCTCCCGGAGCGTGGTGGTGCCCCGGGGCGCGTCGATCCCGGTCGCGCCCGTCGGACCCGCCGGCGACGTGCCGGGCACGTCCGGGCCCTCGCCGGCGAGCGACCGGGGTGCGGCGGTCCGGCCGGCGCCGGGCCGGCCGCGCTCGAGCGCCGGCTGGATGCCGAGGCCGGGCTCCTCGGGCAGGCTCGGCTCGACCAGGCGGGAGACGCTGTCCGGGGCCACCGAGCCGTCCGGCAGCAGCGCCGGGGTCGCGACCGAGTCGCCGGTGGCGAACACACCCGGGCCGGGCAGTGGCTGCGGGCGCCCGGACCGCAACCGCTGCCGGGCGAGCTGCCGCTGGGTGCGCTTCTGGCCGGGCTCCCGCTCGACGTGCGCGAGCACCATCGCGCCCACCGCGGCGGTGATCAGCAGCGCCGAGGTGAGCTCGAAAGCGAACAGGTACTTGGTGAACAGCAACCGGGCGACGCCTACCACGTTGCCGCCGTCGGCGTTCGCCCGGGCGAGCCCGGCCATCGGGGTGTCGTGCAGCCCGCTGTAGATCGCGCCGGCGGCCAGCCCGGCGAAGCCGAGGCCGAGCACGGTGGCCGCCGCGCGCTGCCCGCGCAGCGTCTCCACGATCGAGTCGCTCGAGTCCCTGCCCACCAGCATCAGCACGAACAGGAACAGGATCATGATCGCGCCGGTGTAGACGATGATCTGCACCGCGCCGAGGAACGGGGCCTCCTGCACGAAGTAGAACGCGCCGAGACAGGCCATCGTGAGCACCAGGAACAGCGCCGAGTGGATCGCGTTGCGGGCGAGCACGGTGCCGAAGGCGCCGGCCAGCGCGAGCGGCCCGAGGATCCAGAAGATGACCGTCTCGCCCGTGGACAGCTCGGCCGCCGCCGCGAGGGTCCCGCTCATGGACGACCTCCCGCCGCCGCGTCAGGATCGGTGGGCCGCCGCAGGGCGGCCGGTGCGTGGCGCCTCACCGGTCACCCTCCGGGTTCCTCGACATGGCGAACCGGCCGGCGTCCGGGTCGGTGTCGACCGGCCCCTCGGCCCCCGCCGCACCGGCCGCCGGGACCGCGGGCTGCGGGCCGCCGGGCGTCGCGTCCGCGGCCTTGCTGGTGGCCCGCGACGGGACGTCGACGTAGTAGGCCTGCTCGGAGTCGCCGAGCCGCATCGGGTGCGGCGGCGCCTCCATGCCCGGCAGCAGCGGGGCCAGCAGCTGCTCCTTCGTGTAGATCAGGTTCTGCCGGTTGTCGTCGGCGAGCTCGTACTCGTTCGACATCGTCAGCGCCCGGGTCGGACACGCCTCGATGCACAGCCCGCAGAAGATGCACCGCAGGTAGTTGATCTGGTAGACCGCGCCGTAGCGCTCGCCCGGCGAGTAGCGCGCCTCCTCGGTGTTGTCCGCACCCTCGACGTAGATCGCGTCCGCCGGACAGGCCCAGGCGCACAGCTCGCAGCCCACACACTTCTCCAGCCCGTCCGGATGCCGGTTGAGCACGTGGCGGCCGTGGTAACGCGGCGCGGTGGGCTTCATGACCTCGGGGTACTTCTCGGTCACGACCTTCCGGAACATCTGCGAGAAGGTCAGGCCGAACCCCTTGACCGCGGCGAACATCAGCGGGTCTCCCCGGGAGTCGGATCGGAGTCGTCGGCGCCGGCTGTCGTCGCACCGGCCGTCGCGCCGGCCCGGGCCCTCAGCCGTGGCGACGGCGGGACGACCAGATCGGTCGGCGGGGTGGGGAACACCCGCTCGTCGGGCCCGAGGCGGGCGCGGGTGAGGTCCTCGTCCGGCTCCTCGCCGCGCTGCGGCCACAGGAAGCTCGCCACGAGGCCGAGCGCCGCGATCGGAAGCACGATGTAGAGCAGCAGCTCACGGGTGCCGTAGCCCTCGCTGCGCAGCACGTTGAAGGTGCCGATGAGCAGGATCCACACCAGGCCCGCCGGGACCAGCGTCTTCCAGCCGAACCGCATGAACTGGTCGTACCGCAGCCGCGGCAGCGTCCCGCGCAGCCAGACGAAGAAGAAGATCCCGCCGATCACCTTGGCGACGAACCACAGCAGCGGCCACCAGCCGGCGTTGGCACCGGCCCACAGCGCGGAGATCGGGAACGGCGCCCGCCAGCCGCCGAGGAACAGCGTGGTCGCCAGCGCGGAGACGGTGACCATGTTGATGTACTCGGCGAGGAAGAACAGCGCGAACTTCAGCGACGAGTATTCGGTGTGGAAACCACCCACCAGCTCGGACTCGGCCTCCGGCAGGTCGAACGGGGCCCGGTTGGTCTCCCCCACCACCGCGACGGCGTAGATCGCGAACGAGGGGAACAGCAGGAGGCCGTACCACATCGGCTGCTGGGCGCTGACGATCCCGGAGGTCGACATCGTGCCGGCGTAGAGGAAGATCGCGACGAACGAGAGGCCCATCGGGATCTCGTACGAGATCATCTGCGCCGCCGAGCGCAGCCCGCCGAGCAGCGGGTAGGTCGAGCCGGAGGCCCAGCCGGACAGCACGATCCCGTACACGCCGAGCGAGCTGCAGGCGAACACGATCAGCGTCCCGACCGGCAGGTCGGTCAGCTGCAGCGGCGTCCGGTGGCCGAAGATCGACACCATCGGCCCGAACGGGATCACCGAGAAGGCGAGGAACGCCGGCACCGTGGACAGGATCGGGGCCAGGAAGTAGACCGGCTTGTCCGCGAGGACCGGGAAGATCTCCTCCTTGAACGCCAGCTTCAGCCCGTCGGCGAGGCTCTGCAGCATGCCCTGCGGGCCGGTCCGGTTCGGGCCGATCCGGTTCTGCATGTGGCCGACGACCTTGCGCTCGAACACGATCGCGAACAAGGTCATGACGACGAGGAAGGCGAAGACCACGACGACCTTGAGCAGGACCAGCCAGAGCGGGTCCCGACCGAAGTCGGTCAGGGTCGGGTCGGCGGCGAGGCCCGCCGAGCCCGGCGATGTCACGCTCGCGGCGAGGCCTGCCCAACCCGGCGATGTCACGGTCGCGGCGAGTGGGATCACGCGGCACCTCCGCTGATCTGGACGACCGCTCCCGGCCCGACTCCGAGCGTGGGCCGCACGGTCGAGCCCGGCGAGTTCGCCGGCAGCCACACGACCCGGTCGGGCATCGGCGCGACCCGGGCCGGCAGCGTGACCGCGCCCTGACCCGTACGCACCGTCAGCTTGGCCCCGTCGACCACCCCGAGCTCCGCCGCGGTGCCGGCCGAGACGACCGCGACCGGCTCCCTGGCGGTGCCCGCCAGGTACGGCTCGCCGTCCTGCAGCGAGCCCCGGTCGAGCAGCAGCCGCCAGCTGGCCAGCACCGCCTGCCCGCTGCCGAGGGTCGAGCCGGGGGAGGCGGGCAGGCCGAAGACCGAGGGGTCGGCGCCGCGGGCGCGGCGGGTGGTGCCGAGCGCGTCGAGCTCCGCCCTGGCCGCCTCCACCGACCGCAACCCCAGGTCGACGTCCAGCTCGTCGGCGAGCGCGTGCAGCACCCGCGCGTCCGGCAGCGCGCCGGTGGCGTGCAGCGTGGCGACGAACGGCCGCCGCCGTCCCTCCCAGTTCACGTACGTGCCGGCCTTCTCGACCGCCGGCGCGACCGGCAGCACCACGTCGGCATGCTCGGTCACCGACGACCGGCGTACCTCGAGGCTCACCACGAACCCGACCCGGCTCAGCGCCTGTCTGGCCAGCACCGGGTCGGGCAGGTCGTCGACGTCCACGCCGCCGACCAGCAGCGCGGACAGCTCGCCAGCGGCGGCGGCGGCGACGACGCCGGCGGTGTCCCGGCCGGGGGTGGTCGGCAGCAGCCGGCCCCAGCGGGCCTCGACCTCGCCGCGCGCCGCGTCGTCGGCCACCCGGCGCGCTCCCGGCAGCAGCGTCGGCAGCGCCCCGGCGTCCACCGCGCCACGCTCGCCGGCCCGACGCGGCACCCACGCCAGCCGGGCTCCGGACGCGGCAGCCAACGCGGCCGCGGCCGTCAGCGTGCCTGGCACGTCGGCCGCCCGCTCCCCGACCAGGATCACCGCTCCCCGCAACCGCAGCGCCTCAGCCGCCGCGTACGCGACGTCCGCCGGCGCCGGACCCGGACGCCCGGCCGCGACCGCGCCGGACACGGTCGACGCGGGCGTCTCGGCCGGCAGCGACACGACCGGGGCGTCGCCGGCCCGGTCCGGGTCGGCCAGCGCCCGCAGCACCCGCGGCTCGTCGCCGGGCACCGTCGCCAGCAGCGTCCCGAATGCCTTGCGCACCCCGCCGGTCAGCCACGGCGCCACCGTGAACACCCCGAGGCCACGCTTGCGGGCCGCCTTCCGCAGGCGGAGGAAGACGATCGGCGACTCCTCCTCCGGCTCGAGGCCGACCAGCAGCACGGCCGGCGCGGCCTCGAGCTCGCCGTAGGTCACGGCTCCAGCTTCCGCCGCGTCGCCTCCGGCAGGATCGAGCCCGGCCACCCTGGCGGCGAGGAAGTCCAGCTCCTCGGCGGAGTGCGGGCGGGCTCTCGCGTCGACGTCGTTCGTCTCGAGCGCGACCCGGGCGAACTTGGCGTACGCGTACGCGTCCTCGAGGGTGAGCCGGCCGCCGGGCAGCACCCCGACGCCCCCCCTGTCGCGCGCCTCCCGCAGGCCCTCCGCGGCCCGCTCGAGCGCGTCGGTCCAGGACGTCTCGACCAGCTCGCCGCTCGTCTCGTCGCGCACGAGCGGCACGGTCAGCCGGTCGGCCTGGGTCGCGTAGGTGAAGGCGAACCGGCCCTTGTCGCAGTTCCACTCCTCGTTGACCGCCGGGTCCTCGGCGGCGAGCCGGCGCATCACCTTGCCGCGCCGCCAGTCGGTGCGCTGGGCGCAGCCGGAGGCGCAGTGCTCGCAGACGGTCGGCGTGGACATCAGGTCGAACGGCCTGGCCCGGAACCGGTATGCGGCACTGGTCAGCGCGCCCACCGGGCAGATCTGCACGGTGTTGCCGGAGAAGTAGGACTCGAACGGCTCGTCGGTGTAGATCGCCACCTGCTCCAGCGCGCCGCGCTCGAACAGCTCGATGAACGGGTCGCCGGCCACCTGCTCGGAGAACCGGGTGCAGCGGGCGCACAGCACGCACCGCTCGCGGTCGAGCAGCACCTGAGAGGAGATCGCGATGGGCTTCGGGTAGGTCCGCTTGACGTCCCGGAACCGGGAGTCGGCCCGCCCGTTGGACATCGCCTGGTTCTGCAACGGGCACTCGCCGCCCTTGTCGCAGATCGGGCAGTCCAGCGGGTGGTTGATCAGCAGCATCTCCATGTTGCCCTGCTGCGCCTTGTCCGCGACGGGCGAGGACAGCTGCGTCTTGACCACCATGCCGTCGGCGACCGTGGTCGTGCAGGACGCGACCGGCTTGCGCTGACCCTCCACCTCGACCAGGCACTGCCGGCAGGCGCCGATCGGGTCCAGCAGCGGGTGGTCGCAGAAGCGCGGGATCTGCACGCCGAGCTGTTCGGCGGCCCGGATGATCAGGGTGCCCTTGGGCACCCACAGCTCGAACCCGTCTACGGTCACGGTGACGAGGTCCGGCGCGGCCTGGGCCTGCGTCGAGGGACCGGTCGGGCGGTCGGGCGCCAGCGTCATCAGTGCGCTCCCACCAGGTCGGCCTGCCGCAGCCGCGGCGGGATCCGGCCCTCGATGTAGTCCTCGTACTCCTGGCGGAAGTACTGCAGCGAGCTGGTGATCGGGCTGGTCGCGCCGTCGCCGAGCGCGCAGAACGCCCGCCCGAGGATGTTGTCGCACGTGTCCAGCAGCGTGTCCAGATCCTCCCGGGTGCCCTGGCCGGACAGGATCCGACCGAGCACCTGGACCATCCAGTAGGTGCCCTCCCGGCAGGGCGTGCACTTGCCGCACGACTCGTGCGCGTAGAACGTCGTCCACTTGTAGACGGCGTAGACCACGCTGTCGGAGTCGTCGAAGATCTGCAGCGCGCTGGTGCCGTTCATCGAGCCGGCCTTGACCACCGAGTCGAAGTCCAGCGGGACGTCGAGGTGCTCGTCGGTGAGCAGCTGCGTGGACGCCCCGCCCGGCGTCCAGAACTTCAGCCGGTGCCCGGGCCGGACCCCGCCGGCCATCTCGAGCAACTCGCGCAAGGTGGTGCCCATCGGCGCCTCGTACTGGCCGGGCCGGACCACGCGGCCGGACAGCGAGAAGACGGAGGTGCCGGGCGAGCGCGCCGGTCCCATCGTCTTCCACCACGCGGCGCCGCCCAGGATGATGGCCGGCACGCAGGCCAGCGTGCCGACGTTGTTGACGACCGTCGGCGACGCGTAGACCCCGTGCGTGGCCGGGAAGGGCGGCCTGAGCCGGGGCTGCCCGCGGTAGCCCTCCAGCGAGTCGAGCAGCGCGGTCTCCTCCCCGCAGATGTACGCGCCGGCTCCACTGTGGACGACCAGGTCGAGGTCGAAGCCCGAGCCGAGGATGTCGCGGCCGAGATAGCCGGCCGCGTACGCCTCGCGGACCGCGTTCTGCAGCCGGCGCAGCGCGTGCACCAGCTCGCCGCGCAGGTAGATGAAGGCGGTGTTGCAGCGCACCGCGTACGAGGAGATGACGATCCCCTCGATCAGCGCGTGCGGGTCGGCCATCATCAGCGGGGCGTCGCGACAGGTGCCCGGCTCGCCCTCGTCCGCGTTGACCACGACGTAGTGGGGCTTGCCGTCGTTCTGAGGAATGAAGCCCCACTTCATGCCGGTCGGAAAGCCGGCGCCGCCGCGGCCGCGCAGCCCGGAGTCCTTGACCACCTGGATGATCTCGTCCGGGTGCATGCCCAGCGCCTTGCGCAGGCCCTGGTAACCCTCGAGCTTCTCGTACGTCTGCAGGGTCCAGGAGCGCGGCGACAGCCAGCGCTTGGTGAGGACCGGGGTCAGAGACACGGCTCAGCCCTCCTTCCGGGGGGTCTTGCGGGCCTTCGGACGGCCCGCCGGTCCCGGCCGATCGTCGGTGGCTGGGGTGCCGCGCGGGTCGGGCCCGGCGTCCGGGGAGCCGGCGCCGCCGGTCCCGCCGGCATCGGATCCGGAGACATCGGATCCGGAGGCATCGGGGCCGGTCCCGCCGGCCTTGGCCGTGTCGGCCTCGGGGGTGATGCCGGAGCCGGGACCGGCCGCGGGGTCGGATGCCGAGGTCTCCTGCGGGGAGTCGTGCCCGCTCGTCCCGGCGCCGGGCTGGCCGCCGTAGCCGGCCGTGCCGGCCGCGGCCGACCGCTCGGCCGCGGTCTGCGGCGTCGCTGCCGGCCCGGTCCCCCGCTCCCGCGCGGTCCCCTCCGCGGCGGCGGGCGTGCCGACCCGGGAGGTCTCGCCGGCACCGTCGGCTGCCTGGGCCGTCCCCGCCGGTGCGGCGGTTCGACCCGGCGCAGCGGTGCCAGCCGGCGCAGCGGTGCCAGCCGGCGCGGGCGTGTCCAGCGGAGCGGGCTGGTCGTACGGCGGAGCCGTCTCGCCACGCTCGACGGCGAGCCGGGCGCCCACCAGCGTCGGCTCGCCGGCCGGCCCCGCGTCGAGCGCGTCCGGCCGCTCGTCGAGGAACCCGGCGAGCTGCCGGCTGATCTCCCGGAACGAGCACAGCGGCGCGCCCCGGGTCGGCAGTGGCCGACGGCCCTCCTCCAGCTCGCCGACCAGGCCGAGCGCCGACTCCGGCGATTGCTGGTCGAAGAACTCGTAGTTGACCGTCACCACCGGCGCGTAGTCGCAGGCGGCCAGGCACTCGGCATGCTCCAGCGTGATCCGGCCGTCCGCGGTGGTCTCGTCGTGCCCGACGCCCAGGCGCTCGGACAGGGCCCGGTAGATCTCCTCGCCGCCGAGCACGTCGCACAGCGTGTTCGTACACACGCTGACCAGGTATTCGCCCGTCGGCCGGCGCTTGAACATCGTGTAGAAGGTCGCGACCGCACCGACCTCGGCCTTGGTCAGGCCGAGCTCCTCCGCGCAGAACCGGACGCCCTCGGGCGAGACGTAGCCCTCCTCCGCCTGGACCAGGTGCAGCATCGGCAGCAGCGCGGAGCGGGCCCGCGGGTAGCGCGCGACGATCTCCTTCGCGGCGAGCCGGGTCTGCTCACTGAAGCTCATCGTGCTCGCTCCGTCTGCGTCGCTCCGGCGGGCATCAGCGGTCCACCCCGCCCATGATCGGGTCGATCGACGCGACCGAGGCGATCACGTCCGCGATCAGGCCACCCTCGGTCAGCACCGGGGCGGCCTGCAGGTTGACGAACGACGGCTCGCGCAGGTGCACCCGGAACGGCCGGGTGCCGCCGTCGCTCACGACGTGCGCCCCCAGCTCGCCGCGCGGCGACTCGACCACCGAGTAGACCTGGCCGGGCGGCACCCGGAAGCCCTCGGTGACCAGCTTGAAGTGGTGGATCAGCGCCTCCATGGACTGGCCCATGATCTTCTTCACGTGGTCGAGCGAGTTGCCGAGCCCGTCCGGGCCGAGCGCGAGCTGCGCCGGCCAGGCGATCTTCCGGTCCGCCACCATGACCGGGCCCGGCTCCAGCCGCTCGAGCACCTGCGCGACGATCTTCAACGACTCGCGGATCTCCGCCACCCGCACCACGTAGCGGGCCCAGCAGTCGCCCCGGTCCGAGATCGGCACCTCGAAGTCGTAGTTCTCGTAGCCGCAGTAGGGCTCCACCTTCCGCAGGTCCCAGGGCAGGCCGGACGCCCGCAGCAGCGGGCCGGTGACCCCCAGCGAGATGCAGCCCGGCACGTCGATGTACCCGACGTCCTTGAGCCGGGCATGCCAGATCGGCTGTCCGGTGAGCAGCTTCTCCAGGTCGTCGACCTCGCGGCGCATCTTGTCCAGCCAGGACCGGATCTCCTCCACCGCGCCCGGCGGCAGGTCCTGCGCGACACCGCCGGGACGGACGTACGCGTGGTTCATCCGCAGGCCGGTGATCAACTCCAGGACGTCGAGGCACCACTCGCGCGCCCGGAAGCCGTTGGTCATCGCGGTGAGCGCGCCGATCTCCAGGCCGCCGGTGGCGAACCAGACCCAGTGCGAGGAGACCCGGTTGATCTCCATCAGCAGCACCCGCAGCATCGTGGCACGGTCCGGCGCCTGGATGCCGAGCAGCCGCTCCACCCCGAGGCAGTACGCCGTCTCGGTGAAGATCGGGGACAGGTAGTCGGCTCGGGTCAGGAACGTGACACCCTGCGTCCAGTTCCGGTATTCGGTGTTCTTCTCGATGCCGGTGTGCAGGTAGCCGATCACCAGCCGGGTCTGCAGGACGGTCTCGCCTTCGAGTTCGAGCACGAGCCGGAGCACGCCGTGCGTCGACGGGTGCTGCGGGCCCATGTTCAGGACCAGGCGCTCCTCGTCGATCGGGTCCCCACCGGCGAGCAGGTCCTGGAAGTCGCCGCCCGTGACCGTGTAGACACGCCCCTCGGTCGTCTCCCGGGAGGTCGCGTACGGATCCGTGTCACGCCGCACCCGGCCGTCGCCGTTCTGCGACGTGTCGCTCGTCGACGTCACGAGTAGGACCTCCTCTCGTCCGGCGGGGGGATCGTCGCGCCCTTGTACTCGACCGGGACGCCGCCGAGCGGGTAGTCCTTGCGCTGCGGGTGACCCTCCCAGTCGTCCGGCATCAGGATCCGGGTCAGCGCCGGGTGGCCGTCGTAGACGATGCCGTACATGTCGTACGTCTCCCGCTCGTGCCAGTCGGCGGTCGGGTAGACGCTGGTCACCGACGGCACGTGCGGGTCCTCCACCGACACCGCGACCTCCAGCCGAAGGCGCCGCCGGTAGGTCATCGAGGTGAGGTGGTAGACCGAGTGCAACCGGTCCGGCGTGCCGAGGTAGTCCACCCCGGAGACCGAGGAGCACAGCTCGAAGCGCAGAGCGGGGTCGTCGCGCAGCGTGCGGCACAGCTCGAGCAGGTGCTCGCGGCGGACATGGAAGGTCAGCTCGTCGCGGTCGACCACCACCTTGGTCACCGTCCCGGCAAACCCCGGGTACGCCGCTTCGAGCGCGTCGCTGATCTCGTCGAAGGGCGCACCGTAGGGCCGCTCGGCCTCCGGCGCCACGTACGGCCGGCGGACGAGGCCGCCGAAGCCGGACGTGTCGCCCGGGCCGTGCGCTCCGAACGAGCCCCGCTCGACCGTGCCCGGGCCGGCCTCGGTCGGGGCCGGCCTGCGCTGGTCGGGAAGCGAGCCGCCGCTGTGTGGCCCGGAGTCGGGATCGGTGCTCACGCCGGCTCCCTCTTGCCGAACTTCACCGACGAGGGGATCAGCTCCGGTCGCGTGCCGGCGAGCTGCTTGGCCCGGCGTGGCCCGAGCGGCTCGTGCATGATCTTCTCGTGCAGCCTGAGGATGGCGTCGAGGAGCATCTCCGGCCGCGGCGGGCAACCCGGAAGGTACATGTCCACCGGGACGATGTGGTCGACGCCCTGGAGGATCGCGTAGTTGTTGAACATCCCGCCCGAGCTCGCGCAGACGCCCATGGACAGCACCCACTTCGGCTCCGGCATCTGGTCGTAGATCTGCCGCAGCACCGGCGCCATCTTCTGGCTCACCCGCCCGGCGACGATCATCAGGTCGGCCTGCCGCGGGGAGGCGCGGAACACCTCCATGCCGAACCGGGCCAGGTCGTAGCGCGGGCCGCCGGCCGTCATCATCTCGATCGCGCAGCAGGCCAGCCCGAACGTGGCCGGCCACAGCGAGGACTTGCGGCTCCAGTTGACGAGCTTCTCCACGCTGGTCAGCAGGAGGCCGCTGGGCAGCTTCTCTTCCAGTCCCACGCCGGCCTCCTTCAGTCCCAGTCCAGGCCGCCGCGCCGCCAGACGTAGGCGTACGCGATGAACACAGCGCCGATGAACAACACGATCTCGATCAGCCCCAGCAGGCCGAGCTGCTTGCTCGCCACCGCCCAGGGATAGAGGAAGATGATCTCGATGTCGAAGACGATGAACAGCATGGCGGTCAGGTAGAACTTGACCGGGAAGCGGCTCCCGCCGATCGGCTGCGGGGTCGGCTCGATTCCGCACTCGTACGCGTCCAGCTTGGCCCGGTTGTAACGGCGGGGACCGATGAACGGCGCGGCCGTGACCGAGAAGACCGCGAACAGCGCCGCCAACGCGAACAGCGCGACGATCGGCACGTAGGGCGAGAGCATCCGCGTTCCTCCCTCCTGGTCGGGCGGTTGCAGGGTACGGAGTCGGGGGGACAGTTCAGACGGCGGGGGCGAGCCTGGTCAGCGCGGTGATGACGCGGTCCATGGCGTCTCCGCCGCGGGGGTCGGTGAGGTTGGCGAGCAGCTTCAGCACGAACCGCATCAGCACCGGGTGCGGCAGCCCGTGCCTGGCGGCGATGCCCATCACGTGCGGGTTGCCGATCAGTTTCACGAAGACGCCGCCGAGGCGGAAGTAGCCGCCGTACTCGGACTTGAGCGCCCGCGGGTAGGCCTGCAGCACCCTCTCCCGGGCGGGACCGGCCGGCCGCGACAGCGCCTGGGCGAGGTGCTCGGCCGCGAGCCGCCCAGTCTCCATCGCGTACGCGATGCCCTCCCCGTTGAACGGGTTGACCGCGCCGGCCGAGTCACCGGCCAGCAGCAGGCCGCGCGTGTAGTGCGGGGTGCGGTTGAAGCCCATCGGCAGGCCGCCACCGCGCACCGGGCCGGCGGCGTTCTCCTCGACGTAGCCCCACTCCTCCGGCAGCCCCCCGAGCCAGGCGGCCAGCATCCTGCGGTAGTCGACGCCCCGGTACGCCGCCGACGAGTTCAGGACGCCGAGGCCGACGTTGGACGTGCCGTCGCCGACCCCGAAGATCCAGCCGTAGCCGGGCAGCAGCCGGTCTCCGTCCCACAGGTCGAGCCAGGACTCGAGGTAGTCGTCGTCGTGCCGGTGCGTCCGGTAGTACGTCCTGACCGCGACGCCG
>DASPYH010000265.1:0-5375 GCA_035636875.1 Mycobacteriales bacterium
CGAGATCCCGCCGAGGATGAACGAGATGCCGGCGAGGATCGCGACCGACAGGATCGTCACGGGGCGCAGGGTCAGCACCGCCGCACCCCACAGGGTCCACAGGACTCCGGCGACCAGCGGCAACCACCACCAGCGGCGGGCAGTCTCGAGAACGTCGGGGTCGTACGGCCGCCCGAACGGGGCGAGCGGACCCGTCCCGTCTCGGCTGGCTGTCCGGGTGGACGAGGACATTCGTGCCTCCCAAGGTTGACGTAGTCGGCCCGGGGTTCCCGGACCTTGCGCCTCCCAACCCCCTGTTTCGTGTCGGTGATGAGAAGCCCGGCGGACGGGTAGGCGTACGGGAGTGGGAGCGGGCGGGGACCTGGTGGAGCCGGAGGGCGTGAACGCCGGCTCGGCGGAGGCGATGCGCGATGCCGCTCCGACCGGCGACCCGGTGCCCGGCGGCGCCCCCGAGCACGCCGGGGAGCACGAGCGGGCGGAACCGGCCGATCACGTGCTGGGAGCGCCGCCGGACGCGGACGCCGACGGGGTGTACGGGTCGATGGCCGCTGGCTCGCCCTGACGGCGGTCAGGGCGACGCTCGTCCGTCCTGCGCCGCCGGTTCGCCCTCCACCTGCGCCCGCCCGTCCGGCGATCCCGCTTCCGGGGGCACCGGTCCGCCCGGTGCCGCAGCAGCCCGTCCGTACGCGACGGCCGTCCGGCCGTCCGGCCGTCTGGCCGGTGCCGCGGCCGCGGCGGGCTCCGGCTCCGGCTCCCGCTCCCGGGCCGCGGCGGCGGCCTGGGCGGCCCGGCCGGCCCGGGCGGCCAGGACCGCCAGCCCGAGACCGATCATCAGCGCGACGGCGTGCCCGACGTCGCTGAACCGGGTGACGACCAGCAGCGGCCCGAGCACCCAGAGCGCGAGGCCGCCCACGTACGCGAGCCGCAACCGGCGTGGCACCCGGACCGCGAGCAGGCCGCCGATGGCGACCAGGCCGTAGCTCACCCCGACGTCCGGCACCTTGGCTATCGACGGGTCGAGCCTGCCGTGGGTGAGCCCGGCGACGAGCAGCACGGCGACGAAGAGGGTCGCGCCGACGTGGCCGATCGCCGCGACGACGGTCGTGGCGACCCGACCCACCCACCGCTGGGCCGCGCCGTACGCGACGAGCAGCGGGACGAGGATCCACAGGTCCCACGGCGAGGAGAGCATGAACGCGCTGGTGGCCAGCACGTACAGCGGGTGCTGCCGGAGGTTGTCCAGGTTCGTGCTCGACTCCAGCACGACCCGGTCGAGGTCCACGCCCGGTGTCACCTCGCTGCCGACGGTCGTGGCCAGCAGGACGAGCGCGTAGATCCAGGCGAGATCGGTGCCGCGCAGCAGCGGGAGCACCCGCCGCCATCCTGCTCGGACCATCGCCCAACGCTAGCTTGTCTCGCTGTGCCCGTGCCGGGGGCGAGGCGGCGCCAGCGGCAGGCAGGATGGGATGTCGTGGACCTCCTGGAGCTGCTGCCCGCCGACCCCGAGCCGGACGCGCTCTTCGACGCGTTCGAGCTGTGGGTGAAGGACCGCGGGCTCGTGCTCTACCCGGCGCAGGAGGACGCCCTGGTCGAGGTCGTCTCCGGTGCGAACGTGATCCTGTCCACGCCGACCGGTTCCGGGAAGAGCCTCGTCGCCACCGGCGCCCACTTCGCCGCGCTCGCCGCCGGCCGGCGGAGCTTCTACTCCGCCCCGATCAAGGCGCTGGTGTCGGAGAAGTTCTTCGATCTCTGCGGCGTCTTCGGCTCCGCGAACGTGGGCATGATGACCGGCGACGCCGCGGTGAACCCGACCGCGCCGATCGTCTGCTGCACCGCGGAGGTGCTGGCCAACATCGCGCTGCGCGACGGCCCGGACGCGGACGTCGGTCAGGTGGTCATGGACGAGTTCCACTTCTACGCCGACCCGGACCGCGGCTGGGCCTGGCAGGTGCCCCTGCTGGAGCTTCCCCGCGCGCAGTTCCTGCTGATGTCCGCCACCCTCGGCGACGTGTCGCGCTTCGAGGAGGACCTGACCCGGCGCACGGGCCGCCCGACCGCCGTGGTGCGCTCGGCGATCCGGCCGGTGCCGCTGTTCTACTCGTACCGCCTGACGCCGCTGCACGAGACGCTCGAGGACCTGCTGGCCACCCGGCAGGCCCCGGTCTACGTCGTGCACTTCACCCAGGCGGCGGCGGTCGAGCGGGCGCAGGCGCTGATGAGCGTCAACGTCTGCAGCCGAGCCGAGAAGGACGCCATCGCGCAGATGATCGGCGGCTTCCGCTTCGCCACCGGCTTCGGGCGCACGCTGTCCCGGCTGGTCCGGCACGGGATCGGCGTGCACCACGCCGGCATGCTGCCGCGCTACCGCAGGCTGGTCGAGCGCCTGGCCCAGGCCGGCCTGCTCAAGGTCGTCTGCGGCACGGACACCCTCGGCGTCGGCGTCAACATCCCGATCCGGACGGTGCTGTTCACCGGACTGTCCAAGTACGACGGCCAGCGGACCAGGCTGCTGACCGCGCGGGAGTTCCACCAGATCGCCGGCCGGGCGGGGCGGGCCGGCTTCGACACCGCCGGCTCCGTCGTGGCGCAGGCTCCCGAGCACGTGATCGAGAACGAGAAGGCGCTGGCGAAGGCGGGCGACGACCCGAGAAAGCGGCGCAAGGTGGTGCGGAAGAAGCCGCCGGACGGCTCGATCGGCTGGGGTGAGCCGACCTTCACCCGGCTCGTCGAGGCCGAGCCGGAGCCGCTGACCTCCCAGTTCAAGGTCAGCCACGCGATGGCGCTCAACGTTGTCGGCCGGCGCGGCGACGCGTTCGCCGCGATGCGCCACCTGCTGACCGACAACCACTCCGACCGGCCGGCCCAACGCCGGCTGACCCGCGAGGCGATCGCGATCTACCGGTCGCTGCTCGCGGCCGGCGTGGTGGAGCGACTGTCCACTCCGGACGCCGAGGGTCGGACGGTGCGGCTGACCGTCGACCTGCAGGACGACTTCGCGCTCAACCAGCCGCTGTCCACCTTCGCGCTGGCCGCGATCGACCTGCTGGACCGGGAGTCGCCGACGTACGCGCTGGACGTGGTGTCGGTGATCGAGTCGACTCTGGACGAGCCACGGCAGGTGCTGTCCGCGCAGCAGTCCAAGGCACGCGGCGAGGCCGTCGCGGCGATGAAGGCCGAAGGGCTCGACTACGACGAGCGGATGGCGCGGCTGGAGGAGGTCACCTACCCGAAGCCGCTGGAGGACCTGCTGGAGGTGGCGTACGAGGCGTACCGGCGCGGGCACCCGTGGGTGGCCGACTACGAGCTGTCCCCCAAGTCGGTGGTGCGGGACCTCTTCGAGCAGGCGATGACGTTCGCCGACTTCGTCAACCACTACTCCCTCGCCCGGTCCGAGGGGGTCGTGCTGCGTTACCTGGCCGGCGCGTACAAGGCGCTGCAGCAGACCGTGCCGGCGGACGCGAAGACCGAAGAACTGCAGGACCTCGTCGCCTGGCTTGGCGAGTTGGTGCGGCAGGTCGACTCCAGCCTGCTCGACGAGTGGGAGCAGCTGGCGCACCCCGGCCTGGCCGCGCAGCCGCGACCGGAGCTGGACGAGCGTCCGCCGGCGGTGACGAGCAACCGGCGGGCGTTCCGGGTCCTGGTCCGCAACGCGCTCTTCCGCCGGGTCGAGCTGGCGTCGCTGCGGCGGTACGCCGAGCTGGGCGCGCTGGACGAGCAGGACGGCTGGACGGCGCAGGCATGGGCCTCGGCGCTGGAGCCCTACTTCGCCGAGCACGGGTCGCTGCCCACCGGCGCCGACGCCCGCGGACCGCAGCTGCTGCTCGTGGACGAGCGCCCGGACCGCTGGGGGGTGCGGCAGGTTTTCGACGACCCGGCCGGCGACCACGACTGGGGCATCGGCGCCGAGGTCGACCTGGCCGAGTCGGACGAGACCGGCCGCGCCGCGGTGCACGTACTCTCGGTCGACCGGATCGACGGATGAGCGGTCCGCCCCCGGCGGCGGGGGTGAGCCGCTGGGTGAGCGTCGAGCCGGAGCGGCTGGACGGGTGGCTCGGCCGGTTCGCGGAGCGGCACGGCACGTTCTCGTCCACTGTGGACCCTGCCGCGGTCGTCGTGACGGCGGCGGACGGCGCGGTAGCCGAGTGCCGGGTGCCGTTCCCGCCGCTGCGGGTCGATCCCGCGCTGCCGCACGGGGGACTGGTCGCGCACGCCCTGCTGGACCGGCGGGTGGGCGTGCTGCTCGTCAGGCTCGGCGGCTACGCGGCCGGGGTCTTCGAGGGAAGCCGGCTGGTCGCCTCGAAGGTCGGCTCGCGGCAGGTGCACGGCCGCAGCGCCGCCGGCGGGCAGTCGCAGCAGCGGTTCGCCCGGCGGCGGGAGGGGCAGGTGCGGGTGGCGCTGGCGGCGGCGGCCGACGTGGCCTCGGCCTTGCTGGTGCCTGTCGCGGCCACTCTCGACGCGGTGGTGCTCGGCGGCGACCGCCGCGCGGTGGACCCGGTGCTCGCCGATCCGCGGCTGGCCCCGCTGCGAGCACTGGTGGTCGAGTCGCGGCTGGACGTACCGGACCCGCGCCTCAAGGTGCTCAAGGACACACCACGCCTGTTCCGCACCGTGCGGATCCACGTCGCCGAGCCGTAAGCCATCCCGGTCACAGTTCGAGCCAACCGCGCCGAACTGGCACCGCCACGAACTCTCGTCACCGCCTCACGGCGGCACCCCGCTCCTGGTGCTCCCGGGAGATGCCCAGTGCGGCCGTGCGCACCGCGAGCCCCAGACGGTCCAGGTTGACGCGGCTGGAGCGGCCCACGATCGACAGCGCCGCCACGACCGTCCCGTCCGGGTCCAGTACGGGGGACGCGACCGACACGCTGCCCAGTGTCAGCTCCTCCCGGCTGTACGAGATCCCGGTGCGGCGGATCTCCGCCAGAGCTCGCCTCAGCTGGGCAGGCACGACGATGGTGTGCGGCGTGTAACGGCTCAGCCCGCCTGCCACCACCTTCTCGAAGAGCTCGTCCGGCGCGAACGCGAGCAGGACCTTCCCGACGCCGGTCGCGTGCAGGGGCAGCCGCCGTGCCTCCTTGGACTTGATGGGCACGGAGCGCCGGCCGGTGATCTTCTCCACGTACAGCACCTGCTCGCCGTCGAGCACGGCCAGGTGCACGTTCTCGTGGGTCGCCTCGTAGAGGTCCTGCATGTAGGGAACCGCGACCTCGCGAAGGGTCAGGCCCCGCACGGCGAGGGAGCCGGTCTCCCACAGCTGCAGGCCGATCCGGTAACCACCGCGATCGCCCGGCTCCAGCACGCCCAGATCCACGAGCTCACCGGCAAGCCGGTAGGTGGTCGACACGGGAAGGCCGCTGAGCTGGGCCAGCTCGACA
>DASPYH010000266.1:0-5759 GCA_035636875.1 Mycobacteriales bacterium
GCCGTGGTTGTGCGCGGTCACCTCGACCCGCCCGGTCGCGCGGTCGCGTACCGGCTGGTTGATCCCGCGGTGCCCGTAGCGCAGCTTGTACGTGCCGAAGCCCAGCGCCCGGCCGAGGATCTGGTTGCCGAAGCAGATCCCGAACAGCGGCACGCCGGCGTCCAGCACCGCCCTCACCACCTCGACCGGGCCGTCGCTGGCCGCCGGGTCGCCCGGGCCGTTGCTGATGAAGACCCCGTCCGGATCCGTGCCGAGCACCTCGTCCGGTGTGGACGAGGCGGGCAGCACGTGCGTCTGGATCCCGCGCTCGGCCATCCGCCTCGGCGTCATCCGCTTGATGCCCAGGTCCAGCGCCGCCACCAGGTGCCGCTTGGGCCCTACGGGCGGCACGACGTACGGCTGGCGGGTCGACACCTCGGCGGCGAGGTCGGCACCCAGCATCCCGGGCGCCGCCAGCACCCGGTCCCGCAACGCCGCCGGGTCGGTCTCCACACTGGACAGCCCGACCCGCATCGCACCCCGCTCGCGCAGGTGCCGGGTCAGCGCACGGGTGTCCACACCGGACACGCCGACCACGCCGGCGGCGGCGAGCTCGTCGGCCAGCGAGCGCTGGGAGCGCCAGGACGACGGCCGGCGCGCCGGGTCCCGGACCACGTAGCCCGCGACCTGCACCCGGTCGGACTCCGGGTCGGCGTCGTTGACGCCGGTGTTGCCGATGTGCGGCGCGGTCATCACGACGACCTGGCGGTGGTACGACGGGTCGGTCAGCGTCTCCTGGTAGCCGGTCATCCCGGTGGCGAACACCGCCTCCCCGACGGTCTCCCCCACCGCGCCGTACGCCTGGCCGCGGAAGGTCCGCCCGTCCTCCAGGACAAGCAGCGCCGGCGTGCTCACTGTGCCCATGGTGAGCCTCCGGGCTCGCTCCGCTCCTCGGGCCCGCCGCCCGCCCTGCGATGCTCACTCGCCCGGATGCTCACAGACACGCCTTGCCGTCCAGGACGGTCGGCTCGCCGGCCAGGAAGGTCGCCACCACGCGGGCCGGCAGCTCGCGCCCGGCGTACGGGGTGTTCCGGCTGCGGCTGGCCGACGCGGCCGGGTCCACCGACCAGCGGGCGTCCGGGTCGAGCAGGACCAGCGACGCCGGCTCGCCCTCGGCGACCGCGCGGCCGTGACCGGCCAGGCCGCCGATCCGGGCCGGCGCCGCCGCCATCCGCTCGGCCAGGCCGCGCCAGTCGAGCAGGCCCGTCTCCACCATGGCCCGCACCGCCACCGACAGCGCCGTCTCGAGCCCGAGCATGCCGGGTCGGGCGGCGGCCCACTCGCTCTGCTTGTCCTCCAGGGCGTGCGGGGCGTGGTCGGTCGCGATCGCGTCGATCGTTCCGTCGGCGAGCCCCGCGCGCAGCGCCGCGACGTCCTCGGCCGTCCGCAGCGGCGGGTTGACCTTGTAGACCGGGTCGTACGTCGCCGCCAGCTCGTCGGTGAGCAGCAGGTGGTGCGGGGTCACCTCGGCGGTGACCCGGAAGCCCTTCGCCTTCGCCCAGCGCAGGATCTCCACGGATCCGGCCGTCGACACGTGACACACGTGCAGCCGGGACCCGACGTGCCCGGCCAGCAGCACGTCCCGGGCGATCACCGCCTCCTCGGCCGCCGCCGGCCAGCCGGTCAGCCCGAGGCGGGCGGCGATGACGCCCTCGTTCATCTGCGCGCGCTCGGTCAGCCGCGGCTCCTCCGCGTGCTGCGCCACCACCCCGTCGAACGCCTTGACGTACTCCAGCGCCCGGCGCATCAGGGCCGGGTCGGACACGCAGTGCCCGTCGTCGGAGAAGACCCGCACCCGGGCCGCGGAGTCCGCCATCGCGCCGAGCTCGGCGAGCCGCACGCCGGCCAATCCGACCGTGACCGCCCCGACGGGGCGCACGTCGACCAGCCCGGCTTCCCGGCCGAGCCGCCACACCTGCTCGACGACGCCGGCGGTGTCGGCGACCGGTTCGGTGTTCGCCATCGCGTGCACGGCGGTGTAGCCGCCCAGCGCGGCCGCCCGGGAGCCGGTCTCGACGGTCTCCGCGTCCTCCCGCCCCGGCTCGCGCAGGTGCGTGTGCAGGTCGACCAGGCCGGGCAGCGCGACGAGGCCGCCGGCGTCGAGCCGGTGCGCCCCGCTCGGGGCGCTCAGCCCGCGCCCCACCTCCGCCACCACGCCGTCGCGCAGCAGCAGGTCCACCGGCCGCCCGCCGTACGGGCGCACCCCCTCGACCAGCCAGATCGCCATCTCCACCCCGTCGTCGGTCCGGCCGCGGCCGCTGGCACCGCTCACTCGCTCCGCCCTCCGAGCAGCAGGTAGAGCACGGCCATCCGCACGCTCACCCCGTTCGACACCTGCTCGACGACGGTGGAGCGACGAGGGTCGTCGGCGACCTCGGCGGCGATCTCCATGCCCCGGTTCATCGGGCCCGGGTGCATGACGATCGCGTCGTCCGGGAGCAGCGCGACCCGGGCGCGGTCGAGACCATAGCGGCGGCTGTACTCCCGGGCGGACGGGAAGTACGACTCGCCCATCCGCTCCCGCTGCACCCGCAGCGTCATCACCACGTCCGCCTTCGGCAGGCTGGCGTCCAGGTCGTACGACACCGCGGCCGGCCACGCCTCCACCCCGACGGGCAGCAGCGTGGGCGGGGCGACCAGCGTGACGTCGGCGCCGAGCGTGGACAGCAGCAGCACGTTGGACCGAGCCACCCGGCTGTGCAGCACGTCCCCGACGATGGTCACCCGCAGGCCCTCGAGGCGGCTTAGCCGGCGGCGCATCGTGTACGCGTCGAGCAGCGCCTGCGTCGGGTGCTCGTGGGTGCCGTCCCCCGCGTTCACGACGCTGCCACGGACCCAGCCGGCAAGCCGGTGCGGCGCACCGGAGCAGGAGTGCCGGACCACCACCGCGTCCGACCCCATCGCCTCCAGGGTGAGCGCGGTGTCCTTCAGCGACTCTCCCTTCGAGACGCTCGAGCCCTTCGCGGAGAACGTGACCACGTCCGCGGACAGGCGCTTGGCGGCCAGCTCGAACGACGTCCTGGTGCGGGTCGAGTCCTCGAAGAAGAGGTTCACGACCGTGCGCCCCCGCAGGGTGGGCAGCTTCTTGACCTCGCGACCGGCGAGGGCGGACTCCATCCGTTCCGCGGTGTCCAGGACGGACAGTGCCTCCTCGCGGCTCAGGTCGCCGGCCGAGAGCAGGTGCTTCACGGTCGGCGCTCCGTCCGAAGACCCGCCGGCACGCCGTCCGGGCGGCCGCGGTCGCCCGTCCCGCCGGAGCCTGGACCGGGTGGTCCGGCCGCGGGTTGCTCGCCGGCGCGGGGGCCCGCTCCCCTCGCGGGGGTCGGTGCCTGCTCCAGCAGCACCGCGTCGCGCCCGTCCACTTCGGACAGCAACACCCGGACCGTCTCGTCCCGCGAGGTGGGCACGTTCTTGCCGACGTAGTCGGCGCGGATGGGCAGCTCGCGGTGGCCGCGGTCGACCAGGACGGCGAGCTGGACCGCGCGCGGGCGGCCGAGGTCGCGCAGCGCGTCGAGGGCGGCGCGGACCGTGCGGCCGGAGTAGAGGACGTCGTCGACGAGGACCACCAGGCGGTCGTCCACCCCGCCCGGCGGCTCCTCGGTCTCCGCCAGCGCCCGGACGGCGCGCAGCCTCAGGTCGTCCCGGTGCAGGGTCACGTCCAGAGTGCCGACGGGCACGTCGACACCCTCGAACGCCTTGATCCGGGCGGCGAGCCGGCGGGCGAGCGGGGCGCCGCGGGTCGGGATGCCGAGGAGGGCGGTGTCGCGGGCACCGCCGGTCTTCTCCAGCAGTTGGTGGGCGATGCGGTCGACCACGCGGGCGACGTCTGCGGCGTCGAAGAGCGCGCGCTGCACTGGACTCCTTCCCCGCCTCGCCGGACGGGTCGTTAAAGGATGCCGGACGGGTCCCACCGTACAGCCGTCCCGCGCGCGAGGCCGCCGGGCCGGCGCGGCGTGTCGGCGACATTGCGGAGCCGGCCCTCCCGGATGCGTCACCCGTTCGGGTGATTTCCGGGCCTCCTCGTGCGTCGGGTGGGCCACTCGGGGTGACGAGTGGGGACGATCTTCGTGTGGTCGGCTTGACCGTAGAGCGTCACCCTGGTTACGGTTACGCTCCGTAGTCGAAATAAGCGCGGGGGGCCAGTCGGATGCCTGTACTCGGTGTCGCACCGGAGATGGAGCGCAACGGAATGACCAGCGACTACGCCAGGGCCCTCGGCGCCAGGCTGCGCGCGATCCGTACCCAGCAGGGTCTGTCCCTGCACGGCGTGGAGAAGAAGTCGAAGGGCCGGTGGAAGGCCGTCGTCGTCGGCTCGTACGAGCGGGGTGACCGCGCGGTCACCGTGCAGAAGCTCGCGGAGCTCGCGGACTTCTACGGCGTGCCGGTCAGTGAACTGCTGCCCGAGGGGCGGGCCGCCTCCGCGGCGACCCCGGCCCAGAAGATCGTGCTCAACCTCGAGCGACTGTTCCAGCTTCCGCCCGACCAGGTCGGCCCGCTCGCCCGCTACGCGCAGGCGATCCAGAGCCAGCGGGGCGACTACAACAACAAGGTCCTGTCCATCCGCGGCGAGGACCTCCGGTCGCTCTCGATCATCTACGACCTGTCCGAGGGCGAGCTGACCGAGCGGTTGATCGAGTGGGGCGTCCTCGCGCCCGATGCGCGCAGCATCGAACCGGGGCTGGACCGCCGGTCCGCGGAGCGCTAGACCGACGGCGACGAAGGCCGGCTCCCGGGTGGGGAGCCGGCCTTCGTCGTGCCGGGCCAGACCGCGGCTCGGCGCGGGTCCGCCGGCAGGACCGTCCACGGGCTACCGGATCGCCGCTTCGCCGAGGTCCGCCGCGTGCCCGGCCCCGTCCGCTCGGCAGCGCGGCCCGCGGCCGAGCTCGGACCCGGTCGGGAAGGCACCTGCGGTCCGAGGGTGTCGCGGTCACCCGCCGGCAGGCGCCCCTTCGCCGGGTCCGCGTTCGCGCAGGACGCGGCCGAGCACCCCGTTGACGAAGCGCGGCGAGTCGTCCGTGGACAGCGACTTGGCCAGCTCGACCGCCTCGTCGATCACCACCGCGTCCGGCACGTCGGGCCGCCACAGCAGCTCGTAGAGGGCCAGCCGCAGCACCGCCCGGTCCACCGGCGGCATCCGGTCCACCGTCCAGCCCTCGGCGTGGTCGGCGAGCACCTCGTCGATGCGGTCGCGGTGACCGGCGACCCCCTCGACGAGCTCCACCGCGTACTCCGGGACCGGCGGGTCGCCCTGCGCGAGCCGCTCCGCCAGCGTGCCGACCGCGTCGGTGCCGCGCAGGTCGGCCTCGTACAGCAGGTCGACCGCCCGCTTGCGGGCCTTGCTGCGCGCGGCCACCGCCGGTCAGGCTCGCCCGAGGTAGCGGCCGTCGCGGGTGTCGACCTTGACCTTCTCGCCGGTTCCGACGAACAGCGGCACCTGGACCGTCGCACCCGTCTCCAGGGTCGCCGGCTTCGTCCCGCCGGTGGAGCGGTCGCCCTGCAGGCCCGGGTCGGTCTGCGCGACCACCAGCTCGACGCTGGTCGGCAGCTCGACATAGAGCGGGGTGCCCTCGTGCACGGCGACCAGCGCGACGGTGTTCTCCAGCAGGTAGCCGGCGCCGGGGCCGACGGTCCCGGCCGGAACGTGCACCTGGTCGTACGTCTGCGAGTCCATGAACACGAACTCGTCGCCCTCGCGGTACAGGTACGTCATCGCCCGCTTG
>DASPYH010000267.1:0-5474 GCA_035636875.1 Mycobacteriales bacterium
GTCACGCCGACGTGCTGCAGCTTGCCGTCGTCGTTGTAGAGGCCGAGCAGCATCGAGCCGATCACCGGGCCGCTCTTGTGCCAGCGGAAGCCCGCCACGACGCAGTCGGCGGTCCGCTCGTGCTTGACCTTAAGCATCACCCGCCGGTCCGGCTCGTACGGCAGGTCGACCGGCTTGGCCACGACGCCGTCCAGCCCGGCGCCCTCGAAGCTGGCGAACCACTCCCGGGCGGTGACCGCATCGTCGGTCACCAGCGTGCGGTGCACGGGAGGCTTGACGCCGGCAAGGACCTCGTCCAGCCGGCGGCGGCGCTCGGCGAGCGGCGTGTCCATCAGCGACTCGTCGCCGAGCGCGAGCAGGTCGAAGATGACCAGCGAGGCCGGGGTCTGCTCGGCGAGCAGCCGGACCCGGGAATCCGCCGGGTGGATCCGCTGCAGCAGCGCCTCGAAGTCCAGCCGGTCGCCGCGCGGCACCACGATCTCCGCGTCGACGACGCACCGCTCGGGCAGCTGGGCGCGCACCGCGTCGACGACGTCCGGGAAGTAGCGCGTCATCGGCCGCTCGTTGCGGCTGCCGAGCTCCACCTCGTCCCCGTCCCGGAAGACGATGCAGCGGAAGCCGTCCCACTTCGGCTCGTACAGGTAGCCGGGCCCGTCCGGCACGGCTTTCACCGACTTCGCGAGCATCGGTGCCACCGGCGGCATCACAGGCAGGTCCACCCCGCCATCATCCCTGCTTGGCGGACCGGTCGACGAGGTACCGGAGGAACACCGCGCCGTCCTCGGTGAGCACGTGCCCGAGGCGCAGCGCAAGCGGGTGGTGCCCGGGCCCCGCGGTGATGCGGCCGGCACCGGGACCGGCCAGCAGCGGGGCGACGGTCAGGCACAGCTCGTCGAGCAGGCCGGCCGTGCCCAACGACCCGAGCAGCATCGGGCCGCCCTCGCACAGCACCCTGCGCAGCCCGCGCTGCTGGAGCAGGTCGAGCGCGGCCGGGAGATCCACGTGGTCCTGGCCCGCGACGACGACGTCGGCCACCGGTTCGAGGGCGGCGCGGCGGTCCGGCGGCGCGCCGGCTGAGGTGATCACGACCGTGCGGACCGGCGCCGCGGCGAACAGGCTCGACGTGCGGTCGAGGTCAAGCTTCCCCGAGACGACGGCGAAGCTCGGCAGCTCGGCGAGACCCAGTTGACGGCGGCGGGCCCGCCGCCCCGGGGGGTACGCCGGGTAGCTGTATCCCTCGACGCGGACGGTACCGGCACCGACGAGGATCACGTCCGCGAGGTCGCGCAGCACCGTGAAGACACCCTTGTCGGCCGGAGAGGACAACCCGCCGGACACGCCGTCGAGCCAGGCGGCGCCGTCCGCGCTCGCCACGAAGTTCGCCCGGACGTGCCGGTCGACGCCCTCCGGCGGCGTGTACGCCGCCAGCAGGTCCTCGTCGGTCAGCAGGTCGGCGGGCTCGGGCAGCAGTCGGCGCACCCCGGAATCCCACCATGTCGCCCGCAGCCGGTCCCGGGCCGGGACCGTCGGCCACGGTCAGGGGTCGATCTGGAACGCCACCTGGTCACGCCCGAAGGCACGGGTGTGCTGGACGCCGCCGACCGGCACTGCGGCTGGTCCCGGGACCGGGGTGCGGGCAGGTGGCAGCATGGGATGGGTGACCGCCCCGGATCTCCGCTTCGCGCTCGCCCTGCACGACCGGATCGCCGGCGCCCCGGACACCGGCTTCGCCTGGTCGCCGTACTCGGTGGCCTCCGCGCTCGGCCTCACCGCGGCAGGCGCCCGCGGGCCGACCCGGGACGAGCTGGTCGCCGCGCTGGCGCCGGACCGCGACCTGGACCGGTTGGCCCGGGCGCTCGGTGCGGGGGCCGCGTTGAGCCGCGAACCCGAGGGCGCGCAGCTCGCGGTCGCCAACACGCTCTGGGCCGACCTGACCCTGCCGCTGTCGCCCTCCTATCTGGAGATCGTCAAGTCCTGGCCCGGTGGGGCGGCGCGCGGGGCCGACTTCCGCGGCGATCCGGACGCAGCCCGGCGCGAGGTGAACGCCGACGTCGAGCACGGCACGCACGGCCTGATCCGGGACCTGATAGAGCCCGGCCTGGTGACCCGCGACACCGCCGCCGTCATCGTCAACGCGCTGTGGCTGCGCGCGTCGTGGACCAGCCCGTTCGACGAGGGCGGCACCCGGCCGCGGCCGTTCCGTACCCCGACCGGCGAGGTCGACGTCCCGACCATGCGGACCACCCGCCGGCTGCCGTACGCGGCGCGAGACGGGTGGCAGGTCGTCTCGGTGCCGGCGGGGGAGGGCGTCGTCGCCGACGTGCTGCTGCCCGACGGCGACCTCGCGGATGCCGAGCCGCGGCTCGACCCCCGCGGGCTGGACGCGCTGCTCGCCGCGGCCGAGCCGCGGGAGGTCGCGTTGGAGCTGCCGCGGTTCCTGGTGGAGGGGCAGGCCTCGCTGAAGGAGCCGCTCGCCGACATGGGCGTACGGACGCTGTTCACGCCGGACGCCGACCTGTCAGGGGTGACGGACGGCGCGGAGCGGCTCGCGGTGGACGCCGCGGTCCACAAGGCGGTGCTGACGGTCGACGAGTCCGGCCTGGAGGGCGCCGCCGCGACGGCCGTGATGATGACCCGGCTCGCCAGCGTCAGCCCGCCACCGCGCCCGGTCCGGGTCCGCGTCGACCACCCGTTCCTGGTCCTGGTCCGGCACCGCGGCAGCGGCGCGCTCTACTTCCTCGCCCGCGTCACCGACCCTCGCTGATTGACCCGGTTAGACGCGTCCCTCGTATCCAGCCACCCCGCTGGCCCACTCGGTTGACGTGCCCTCGGCGGCGTGGGCTGATCTTGTTGCCGCGGAGAACACAAGGTCGCGGAAGTGCGGCCCCGGCTCGCTGGAGGGTGAGCGCGGGGCCTTCGCATGTCTAAGCGTCGATCTGACGCACGGGTCCGGCGAGCACGCGGCCGGCCTGCTGACGTGCCGGAAGCTCGCCACGGCGCTCGGCCGCAACGTGGCCGAGCTGGTGCGTGAGGACGCAGAGTCGCGCGAGGAGTGGAGTCCGCGCGGCGATTAGGCTCGGGCGGGTGAGCGGGAGTCGACTGCTGCTTGAGCTGGATCTCGCCGAGCCACCGGTGGACGCGCCGCCGCCGGACCCGCTCGGTTTCGTGGCGGCGCGGCGGCGGCCGACGCTGCGGGCGGTGGTGACGGCGCTGCGGGACGCGGCGGACGACCCGCAGGTCGCCGGGCTGGTGGCCAGGGTCGGTGGGCGGATGGCGCTGGCGCGGGCACAGGAGTTGCGGGATGCGGTCAACGCGTTCGCCGCGTCCGGCAAGCCGGCGGTCGCCTGGGCCGAGACCTTCGGCGAGGGCGACTCGGGCACGGTGGCGTACCTGCTGGCCACCGGGTTCGGCGAGGTCTGGCTGCAGCCGTCCGGCGACGTGGGCCTGACCGGCGTCGCGGTGGAGGCGACGTTCCTGCGCGGCGCGCTCGACAAGCTCGGGCTGGAGCCGCAGTTCGTGCAGCGGTACGAGTACAAGAACGCGGTCGACCAGCTCAGCCGCCACGGCTTCACCGACGCCCACCGGGAGGCCGTGACCCGGCTCGCCGCCTCCGCGGCCGAGCAGGTCGTCGCCGGCGTCGCCGAGGCCCGCGGGCTGACCGCGCCGCGGGTGCGCGAGCTGGTCGACGCGGCGCCGCTGTCAGCGCAGCAGGCCCTGGACGCCGGCCTGGTGGACCGTGTCGGCTACCGGGACGAGGTGTACGCCGACCTGCGCCGGCGGGTCGGCGCGGAGACCCGGCTGCTGTTCCTCGCCCGGTACCGGCGGGACGCCGCTCCGGCCCGGCTGCTGCGCCGGGTACGCCGCCGCTCGAAGCCGCTCGTCGCGCTCGTCACCGTGTCCGGCACGATCCAGCAGGGCCGCAGCCGGCGCAGCCCGCTGCCCGCCGGAGCAGCCGCGGGCTCCGACACCGTCGGCGCGGCGCTGCGTTCCGCGGCCGCCGACGACGCGGTCAGGGCGGTGGTGCTGCGGGTAGACAGTCCCGGCGGGTCGTACGTCGCCTCGGACGTGATCTGGCGCGAGGTCGGCCGGCTGCGCCGAGCCGGCAAGACGGTGGTCGCCTCGATGGGAGACGTCGCCGCGTCCGGCGGGTACTTCGTCGCGATGGGAGCGGATGCGATCGTCGCCGAGCCAGGCACGATCACCGGTTCCATCGGCGTGTTCAGCGGCAAGATCGTCACAGCGGGGCTGCTGGAGCGGCTCGGGATCGGCACCGACGCCGTGGCCGAGGGCCGGCACGCGCGGATGTTCTCCCCCCGGGTCGGCTTCGACGACGAGCAGTGGCGGCGGCTGGAGGAGTGGCTGGACCGGGTGTACGGCGACTTCCTCGGCAAGGTCGCCCAGGGCCGCCGGATGAGCCGGGAGCGTGCCCACGAGCTGGGCCGCGGCCGGGTGTGGAGCGGCCAGGACGCGTACGAGCGCGGCCTGGTCGACGAGCTCGGCGGGCTGGAGCGGGCCGCCTCGCTGGCGCGGGGCCGGGCCGCACTGCCGGCGGCCGCCGAACTGCGTCGCTGGCCGCAGCCGCGCGCCAGGGACCAGCTGTCGCCGCCGCGCTCGAGCGAGGACCGCAGGGCGGCCGGCGCCAGCCTCGCCGGCTGGTGGTCGGGCTGGGGCGCGCTGGCCGACGTCGCCGCCCGGTTCGGGCTTCCTCCGGAGGGTCCGCTCACCCTGCCGCCACTGCACCTCGCCTGACCCGGCGCGGTCGGCTCCCGCGGCCGGGCTCAGGGCGGCCGGAGCGGCCCGCGGACGGTCGGTGGGAGCCGGCGGTCAGGCCGTCCCGGATGGCCCCGCCGCGAGCTCCACGATCGCGATCGACGCCGGCTCCAGCTCGATCCCCCCGGTCCGATAGACGAAGCCGGGCACGGACGAGAGCAACACCCCGACCGGCATTCCGTCCAGCGGCACCGCCTGCCGCGAGGCCGCGAGGTTGACCGCGACCCGCAGGGTCCCGCGCGTCACCACCAGCCAGCGGGCCTGCTCGTCGTACGCCACCTCGACCGCATGCAGCCGCGGGTCGCTCAGCCCGGGCCGCTGCCGCCGCAGTGCCAGCAGCCGCCGGTACCACTCCAGCATCTCCGCGTGCCCGTCATGCTCCACTTCGGACCAGTCCAGCTTGGATCGGCGGAACGTCTGCGGGTCCTGAGGATCCGGCACCTCGTCGGTCGTCCAGCCGTGGCCCGCGAACTCCTCCTTCCGTCCACTCCTGACGGACGCGGCGAGGTCCGGCTCGGGGTGCGAGGTGAAGAACTGCCACGGCGTGGAGGCGGCCCACTCCTCGCCCATCCACAGCATCGGCGTGAACGGCGAGGTGAGCAGCAGGCCGGAACCGACCTTGAGCAGGTCGGGCGAGACGGTGGCCGAGATCCGGTCGCCGAGCGCCCGGTTGCCCACCTGGTCGTGGTTCTGCAGAAAGGTCA
>DASPYH010000268.1:0-3851 GCA_035636875.1 Mycobacteriales bacterium
GACCCGGGCAGCGGCCTGGTGGCGCTGGGCGGTGCCGGCTTCTCGTACTCGTTCGTGCCGCGCCAGCCGGGCTTCGTCTGCCAGATCGCCTCGCTGCCCGACCCGTGCAACGGCGCACCGGCGACCGCGTACTGGTCGTACTGGCACGCGCGGCGCGGCGGGTCCTGGACCTACAGCTCGTCCGGCGCGGGCAGCTACGACCCGGCCCCGGGCTCCGTGGAGGGGTGGGCCTTCGGCTCCGGCGCGCAGCCGGGGATCGCCCCGCCGGCCGCGCCCGCCCCGCCGCCTCCACCACCCCCGGCGCCGAAACCGGCCCCGGCGCCGCAGCCGACGTCCGTGCCGACCGCCGGGGCACCGCCGCCTCCACCCCTCGTCGCGCCGACCTCCCGTACCGGGGTGACCCGGAACGCTCCCGACCCGGCCACGGGCCGGCCAGGCAGGGCGGCGGGCGGCGGCACCTCGACAGGTCCCGGTCGCCCCTCCCGTCCGGCGCCGCTGAGCAGGGCGGCGCCGACGCGAGGCACGCCGACGGCGGGGACGCCGACCGCGCGGCCGGCAACGCCGGGGACGACCTCACCGCCCGGCGTGGCAACCGAGCCGGTCAGCTCCTCCAGCGGGCTCGCCCGCTCGGCCGTCGGTGCCGCCCTGGTGACCGCCCTGGCGGCGGCCGGGGTCATGGTCGCCCGGCGCCGCCGCTCCCCACCGGCCTGATCCCCTAACCGGGCCGTTCCGGACCGGGCGGTCCCGCCGGCGCGGGTTCGGCGAACGTGACCGGCGCGTCGAAGGCAGCCCGCCGGGCGGCGCGCCGCAGCGCGACCAGCACCGCCGGTCCCACCAGCAGGATCGCCACCAGGTTCGTCAGCGCCCGGCCGGTGTCCCAGCCGGCGGTCGAGCTGACCAGGGAGAAGACCAGGAAGCGGTGCAGGTTCTCGCCGACGGGCGCGCCGGCCAGGAACGACACCTGGGTCTGGGTACCCGTGGCGAACGGCCAGTAGGACAGGTTCATCAGCAGGCCGTAGCCGTACGCCGCGACGACCCCGTACGCGCCGAGCAGGGCGATCTCGGCCCTGCCCCGCGCCCGCGGCAGCAGTCCGGCACCGAGCCCGACCCAGGACGCGGCCAGCATCTGGAACGGCAGCCAGGGCCCGACACCCGCCGTCAGCAGCGCGGACGCGAACAGCGACGTGGAGCCCAGGACGAAGCCGAAGCCGGGACCGAACACCCGCCCGGCCAGGACCAGCAGGAAGAACACCGTCTCGATGCCGGCGGTGCCGGCACCGAGCGGGCGCAACGCCGCGTTCACCGCCGACAGCACGCCCAGCAGCGCGAGCGCCTTCGCGTCGATGCCGCCGGCGGACACCTCCGCGAGGACCACCACCACCAGCACCGGCAGGGTGAGGACGAAGATGAGCGGGGCGTCGACGGTGTGCTCCGCGGTATCCGGCCGCGGCGAGATCAGCAGCGGCCAGGCGAAGACGGCCAGCCCGGCGACGGACGCGAGCCCGAGCACAAGCCGCGAGCGGACCGGGACCGGCAGCGGCCGGGCTCGTGCGCCGGCGCCCGCACCCGTGCCAACCGCCCGGTCCGCGCCGGTCATGGTCTGCCCTCCCGAACGGGGTGGCTGGACCCGCTCGGCCCGGTCGGGGCGGGCGGTCCGAGTGCGGCGGCCACCTCGTCGACGGTCAACCACGGCTGCGGCGCGAGCACCTTGGCCACCTGGGGGGCGAACGCGGGGGACGCGACCACGACCTCCGCCGTACGCCCGTCCGCGATCACCTCGCCCTCGGCCATCACCACCACCCGGTCCGCGGTGGCGGCCACGAACTCCACGTCGTGCGTCGCCACCACCACCGACCGACCGGCCGCGGCCAGCTCGCGGACCACGGAACGGAAGTGCCGCTTGCCCGGGTAGTCCAGCCCGCGCGTCGGCTCGTCGAGCAGCACCACGGACGGCGCCGCGACCAGCTGGATCGCCAGCACCAGCCCCAGCCGCTGCCCCTCGGACAGGTCGCGCGGGTGCCGCTCGCCTGGGACGTCCGGCACCAGCCGGTCCAGCAGCGCCCGGCACGACCCCGCCGGCACCACGGACTCCCGGTCCGCCTGCGCGCACTCGGCCTCGACGGTGTCCAGGTAGAGCAGGTCGCCAGGGGTCTGCGGTACCAGCCCGACGCGACCGCGCGCCTCGCGCGGGGGCAACGACGCCGGATCCACCCCGCCGACGGAGACGATCCCACCGGCTCTGCGCCCCGAGCCCTGCACCGCCCACAGCAGCGACGACTTTCCCGACCCGTTGCGTCCCATCAGCGCGACCACCTCGCCGGCGGACAGGTCGAAGTCGGCCTCGCGGACGGCGACCACGTCGCCGTACCGGACCACCACGCCGCGGGCGGACAGGACCCGAGGCCCAACGGTCGGGGAAGCCGGCGCCGGTATGGAGGCGCCAAGCCGCTCCCGCAACCCGCCCGCCCGCCGGCGCGCGTCCCGCACCGACAGCGGCAGCGGGTCCCAGCCGGCCAGCCGGCCCAGCTCCACCACCGGCGGCGCCACCGGCGACTCCGCGAGCACCGACGCCGGCGGCCCGTCCACCGCGCGCCCGTCCCCGGTGAGCAGCACCATCCGGTCCGCGTACTGCGCCACCCGCTCCAGCCGGTGCTCGGCGATGAGCACGGTGGTGCCGAGGTCGTGCACCAGCCGGGTGATCGCGGCCAGCACGTCCTCGGCCGCGGTCGGGTCGAGGGCGGAGGTGGGCTCGTCCAGCACCAGCACCCGCGGGTGCGCGGTGAGGGCGGCGCCGATCGCCACCCGCTGCTGCTGCCCGCCGGACAGGGTCCGCAGCGGGCGGCGGCGCAGCTCCGCGATGCCGAGCAGGTCGAGCGTCTCCTCGACCCGCTTGCGCATGGCGTCCGCCGGCACCGCGAGCTGCTCCATCGTGTACGCCAGCTCGTCCTCGACCGTGTCGGTGACGAAGCCGACCAGCGGATCCTGCCCGACGACGCCGACGACGTGCGCGAGCTCGCGCGGCCGTGTGGTCCGGGTGTCCAGCCCGTCGACCGTGACCCTGCCGGCGAGGCGGCCGCCGGTGAAGTGCGGCACCAGCCCGTTCACCGCACCGAGCAGCGTCGACTTTCCCGAGCCGGTACGCCCGGCGACCAGGCACAGCTCGCCCTCGTCGATCCGCAGCCGCAGGTCACGGAGCACCGGCGCCGCCGAGCCGGCGTAGGTCACGCTCACCCGGTCGAAGTGGATCACCGGACCGCCCCCGCCGGAACCCGCTGCGCGGCCGGGACTGTTACGGCCACCGTGGGCGGCGGCGGCGGCGCCAGCCAGGCCGGCAGCAGGGCCAGCAGCACGCCGAGCGCGGGCAGGGCCGGCAACCCGGGCCAGGACAGGGGGGACAGCGACGGGGAGAGGCCGGCCGCGTCCACCCGGCCGGTGACGGCGAGCACCACCGCGGCGGCAGCCCCACTCAAGGTGACCAGCGTCTCCGCCGCGCGCCACCGGTCCGGGCGGTAGACGCTGCGCCGCACCCGCCGCCCGGCCAGCGGCAGCCCGGCGCCGGCCAGCACGAGGCCGAGCACGAGCATCGGCAGGCCGAGGTAGCGGGGGGTCGTCGCGTCGAGCACTCCGTACACCCCGACGGCCACGCCGAGCAGCCCGACGACGACCAGCGCCCCGGTGGTCAGCCGCACCCGGCGGGGGACCCCGGCGTTCCGGCCGTAACCGCGCGAGTCCATCGCGGCCGCCAGCGCGAGGGAACGGTCCATCGCGTCGGCCAGCACCGGCATGGCGATTCCGCGCAGGGCCCGCAGCCCGCGCCGGCGGCCGCCGCGCAGCCGCCGTGCCCGGCGTAC
>DASPYH010000269.1:0-2743 GCA_035636875.1 Mycobacteriales bacterium
CAGTCGCGGGTGCCGCACTCAGGGCTGCCCACCGACCCGGTGGTGGAGGGCATCGTGCTCGCCGAACTGGCACCCACCCCGCTCGCGCTATTTTCCACAGTGGACTGTGAACGGCTCAGCTCTTGACGTCCTTGGTGGCGAAGTTGGCCCAGGCCGCACCGAGCAGCACGAGCAGGTAGACCCCCTGCAGCGCGACCCCCCGCACGACGTCCCGCCACAGGATCGGCTGCCGGAACAGGTCGACGAAGGCCAGCCAGTAGCGAGTCGGCAGGTACGGCTTGAGCGCGCCGGCCGCGTCCAGGGTGAGCAGCAGCGACGAGGCGACCAGGAAGGCGAGCGCTCCCATCGCGGCGGCCAGCGGCGAGTCGGTGACCGTGGACAGGAACAGCGCCACCGCCGCGACACCGAGCATCGAGAAGGCGACGTACGCCATCGCCAGCAGCGTCCGCGTGACCGCCTGCTGCGCGGTCAGCGGCGTACCGGAGATCGAGGCGACCGACTGGCCCACCGGCGGCGAGCCGAACAGGCTGGTGCCGACGAAGTACGCCGTCACGGTGACCACCACGATCGCCAGCGCGACGAAGACCACGACGGCGACCAGCTTCGCGACCAGCAGCCGGGTCCGCCCGGCCGGTCGGACCAGCAGGTAGCGCAGGGTGCCGGCCTGCGCCTCGCCGGCGATCGAGTCGCCGGCGACGATCGCGACCGAGACCGGCAGGAAGAGCGGCAGCACGATGGCCAGGGCGGCGGCGGGGAAGAGCAGACCGTTGGACAGCACCGCGGACAGGAACGCCGGACCGGCACCCGGCCGCGGCGCCAGGTCGGTGATCGCGAGCAGGACGGCGACCAGCGTCGGCAGCGCGTCGATCAGCAGGATCACGATCCACGTCCGCGGGCGCCGCAGCAGCTTGCGCAGCTCCACCAGGATCATGGCGCGCACTCCGACAGCAGCCCGGGCGCCCGCGGTGTCCCGCCCGGCGTCACGGCCTCTCCTCGTCCCGCGCCTCGCCGGGCCCGCCCCATACGGGACCGTCGACCCGGTCGGCGCCGGCGGTGGTCGCGGCGAGCACGACCTCCTCCAGGGTCCGCCGCTCCTCGGCCAGCTCGCTGATCCGAAGGCCGTGCCCCACCAGCCTGGCGTTGAGCTCGGCGGGGTCGGCGCCGGCGACGACGAGCCGGTCGCCGGACCGCTCGCGGAGCTGGCCGTCCAGCAGCGCCACCGCCCACTCCGGGTCCGGCGTGCGCAGCACCACCCGCCCGGTCGGCGCCCGCAGCGAGGCGAGCTCGTCCTGCAGCACCAGCCGCCCCCGGTCGACGACGCCGACGCGGCGGCAGAGCAGCTCGACCTCGGCGAGCAGGTGGCTGGACAGGAAGACCGTCGTGCCCTCGGCGTTCAGCCGCAGGAGCAGGTCGCGGACCTCGTGGATCCCCTGCGGGTCCAGCCCGTTGGTCGGCTCGTCCAGGACCAGCAGCTCCGGCCGGCGCAGCATCGCCGCGGCGAGGCCGAGCCGCTGCCGCATGCCCATCGAGTACGCCTTGACCGGCCGGCGGCCGACGGCGGCCAACCCCACCTGCTCCAGCGCCTCGTCGATCCGCTTCCGCCGGGTGCGCCGGTCGCCGCCGGGACCGGCCGCGTCCATCAGCGCGAGGTTCGCCCGTGCCGGCAGGTGCCCGTACGCGGCGGGCGACTCGACCAGCGCCCCGACCCGGTGCAGCACCCTGCGCGCCCGCTTCGGGACGGGCTCGCCCAGCACCTCGGCGGTGCCGGCGGTCGGCAGCACCAGGCCGAGCAGCATCCGGACCGTCGTCGTCTTGCCGGAGCCGTTCGGCCCGAGGAAGCCGTACACGTCGCCGGCCGGCACGTCGAGGTCGACCGCGTCGACCGCCGTCAGCGACCCGAAACGCTTGGTCAGGCCGGCGGTGCGGATCGCCGCGGTCATCGTGTCCCCCGCGGCGGGAGCGCCGCGATCTCGGCCGCGGCGCGGTCGAGCGTGGCGGCGGTGACCGTGCCGGTGAACAGCCAGCCCCGGCGGCCGGGAGGGTCGGTGACCAGCACCGACAGCGGCCCGACGGCGAGGCGGACGGTGCCGCCGCCGCCCGAGCCGCCGGTCACGGCGCCCGGCGCCTTGGCAAGCTGGTCGGTCAGCGACTCGGAGACGCCGCCGGGCAACGGCACGGCGACCAGCACGGTCATCCCCGTGCCGTAGGTGCCGACCGAGCCGAGGCCCTCCACCCGGACACGCCTCGGCAGCCCGGCGAGCTCGCCGGGCGGCTCGACTCCCGAGAACGTGTCGATCGCCGCGGCGAGGTCGGGATTGATCTCGCCGCGGGTGCGGGCGGGATACGGCGGGTCGAACGCGAGGATCGACGTCGCCGGCGTCCGCGGGTCGAAGTCGAGGTACCAGGTCTCGACCACCGGCCGGCTGCTGCCCGCGCCGTAGACCCCGACCCGCAGCGGCAGCCCGCTGCCCGGGTCGATCCACGCGTCCACCCTGTCGACGGTGCTGCCGGGGTCGGCCGGGCGCAGCCGCAGGCCCGGGGCGGCCCGGCCGGCCACCCGCCTGGCCGGCAGCCGGCTGACCTCGGCCGGCCGCGCCTCGGACAGCAGCCGGCGGCCGAGGCCGGCCGGGTCGAGGTCCGGGCCGCGCGGCAGGCGTACGGACGGCTCGGTGGTCCGCACCGACGTGCCCCGCTCGTAGTTCCAGGTCCACAGCCCATCGACGTCCCGGTACAGCCCGGTCTC
>DASPYH010000270.1:0-2263 GCA_035636875.1 Mycobacteriales bacterium
CCGTAGCTCCGGGAGCGGTATCGGTGGGTGCCGGGCGGTTCCGTCGGGGCCCGGCGCGGCCTACCGTCGAGGCATGACCGCGATCCTCGAGCCGCCGACGGTGACGCCGGTCGAGCAGGGCCGCCCGGCGCCGGCGCCCGCTCCAGCCGTCAGGCCGGCACGGCCCGCCCGCACGCCCGCGCAGCCGGCCGCCCCGCCGACACGGCCGGCTCCCCGACCTCCGCGGGTGCCGCGCCACCGCCCGGTCCTGTCGGCGCTCGGCACGCGCATCGTCGGCGGCGTGATGCTCGCCCTGTACGTCGCTGCCGTGCAGGTTGAGCCGCCACCCGACGGCCCGCAGCCGGTGCTGCCGGGCTGGGCGACGGTGCTGGTCACCGTGAACGTCGTCACCCTCTACGCGGCCGCTGCCGGCTTCGCCCGCGGGCGGCGCTGGGGGCTGCGGACCGGGCTCGCCTTCGGAGCGACCACCCTCACGAGCGTCGTGCTCTGCCCGGTGCTCGGGCATCACCAGATCGCCGGGTGGTGGTTCGGCCAGCTGGCGATCGGCGCGGCGATGGTGCTGCTGCCGGCCGCGGTGCTCGCCGGCACGCGGGATCAGCCGGGGCGTTCCAGCTCCTCGTAGCGCACGCCGGTCAGCCGCTCCGAGGTCTCCCAGAGCCGGCGCGCGACCGCCCGGTCCCGGGCCCTGTTGGCCACCCGGACCAGCTTGGGCGTTCCGCGCAGCTCGAACGGGCCGGACGGCCCGAGCACCTCGCCGCCACGAACACCGGGGTCCGTGGCCGCCCGCAGGACGGGAAGCGCGCCGTCGGCGTCGGACTGCGCGACCAGCCTGTTGAGGACGACCGCCGCGCCCGCCCGCAGCCGGCTGCCGTACAGCCGCGGGCCGACCGCCTGCAGGTTGGTCGCCGCGTACCCGGGGTGCGCGGCGACCGAGGTCAGGTCCCGCCCCGCCGCGTCCGCCCGCCGCTGCAGCTCCATCGCGAACAGCAGGTTCGCCAGCTTCGACTGGGAGTACGCCGCCCACTTCCGGTAGCCGCGCTCGGCGCCGAGGTCGTCGAAGCCGATCCGCCCCGTCCGGTACATGCCGCTGGTCACGGTGACCACCCGGGCGCCGGGCCCGGCCAGCAGGCGCCCCAGCAGCAGCCCGGTGAGCGCGAAGTGACCGAGGTGGTTCACGCCGAACTGGGTCTCGAAGCCGTCCACCGTCCGCAGCAGCGGCACCGCCATGATGCCGGCGTTGTTCACCAGCAGGTCCAGCTCCCCGTACGGGAGGGAGCCAGCGAAGGCCCGGACGGACGCCAGGTCGGCGAGGTCGAGCGAGCCGAGCTCGGCGGCCGCGGCGGGCACCTCGGCCCGCAGCCGGCGCAGCGCCTCCTGCCCGCGGCCGGTGTCGCGGACGGCGAGCACGACCCGGGCGCCGCGGCGGGCCAGCTCCAGGGCCGTCTGGTAGCCGATCCCCGAGTTCGCCCCGGTCACCACCGCGGTGCGGCCGGTCTGGTCGGGGATGTAAGCGGCGGTCCACGGCACACCTCCATCGTGCTCCCAGGCAGAATGGCGTGCATGCCCGGACCCGATCTGCCCGGACCCGACCTGCGCGCCACCGTCGAGCCGGAGCGGCCCGGCCCCTCCCGCCCGTCCGACCTCGACCCCGCCGTCGCCGCGCGGCTCAAGCGCGACCAGCACGGTCTGCTCGCGGCCGTCGCGCAGCAGTGGGACACCGGCGAGGTGCTCATGGTCGGCTGGATGGACGACGAGGCGCTGCACCGCACCCTGACCAGCGGCCGCTGCACGTACTGGTCGCGAAGCCGGCGGGAGTACTGGGTGAAGGGCGAGACCTCCGGGCACCAGCAGTGGGTCCGCTCGGTCGCGCTGGACTGCGACGGCGACACCGTGCTGGTCAAGGTCGACCAGGTCGGCGGTGCCTGCCACACCGGCGACCGCACCTGCTTCGATGCCGGCGCCCTGCCCGCCGTCGTCGCAACCGCGGCCGCCCCGGCCGCCCCGGCGACGCCGGTCGCCTCGGCCGCCCCGGCGACGCCGGTCGCCTCGGCCGCCCCGGCGACGCCGGTCGCCTCGGCCGCCCCGGCGGCGCCGGCGGGCCTCGCCGCCTTGGCCGGCGCGGCTTCGACCGCCGCGCCCCAGCCGGCTTCGGGCGGTGCGTCCTACCCGGCCTCGGCCGCCGCGCCAGGCCCGGCTTCGACCGCCGGCCCGGCGGTGGCCGGCGAGGTCGAACCGCCGGCCCGCACCACTGCCGGCGCCCCGG
>DASPYH010000271.1:0-6216 GCA_035636875.1 Mycobacteriales bacterium
CCTACTTCGCCGACGGCCTACTGCAGCGGCGCACCGACCAGAAGGGCGAGTCGGTCACCTACACCTATGACGCGGACAACCAACTGCTCACCTCCCACGACGGCAGCGGACTGACGACCCCGGCGGAAACCGCCGTCGACACCGTCAACGGCTACGACGACCTCGACCGGCTCCTCCGCTCCGACCACAAGAAGCAGACCGATCAGGTCTGGAGGTTCAGTGCCTTCGGCTACGACGCCAACAACAACGTCACCGACACCGAGCAGGACGGCACGGCAAACACCTCCGGCGGCCCGGCAGCGACCACCGGCCGCAAGCAGCACACAGACTTCGACCAGGCCGACTGGATCACCACCCAACTCGACTACGGCAAGAGCAGCGCCGCCTCCGACGACCAGCGCATCAGCAACACGTTCAGCCCGCTCGGCCGGCAGACCCTGCGGCAGATCGAGCAGAACAACGGCTCCGGCACCTGGACCCCCAAGCAGTCCACCACCTGGGACTACTTCGCCAACGGCCCGCTCAAGCAGCTGACCACAAGGAACAGTGCGCCCGGCGCCGGCGCGGTGGTCGAGTCGCACCTGATCGACTACCTCGACCCGGCCGGGAACTACGTCAACGGCAACCGGACCAAGGACGTCTTCAGCCTCCGCCCAGGCGGCACCGCCAGCTCACCGTGCTACCCCGCCACGTGCACCGCCACCTACACCTACGACCCCCGCGACCGGCTCGTCAACAACAACGACGGCCACGGCACCACCGCGGCGTACACGGTGGACGGCGCCGGGAACATCCTGACCGAGGCGGTCAACGGCAGCACCACCAAGACCTACACCTACACCGGCAACCAACTCCAGCAGATCACCGCCGGCGGAGCCACCGCCAAGTACTGGTACGACGACGCCGGCCGGCTCGCCTGCGTCACCACGTCTGCCGGCTCCTCCGCCGACTGCGCCCCGCCGCAGACGCCGGCCAGCACCCTGCTCGCCGACTACAGCTACGACTACCTCGACCGGCTGTCCACCTACCGCGCCTTCACCGCCGGCACCCAGACCGACAAGGCCGAATACACCAACGACGCGGTCGACCGCATCGTCAGCCAGACCGAACAACACCCCGCCTTCAACGGCGACACGCGCACCACCACCTTCAACTACCTCGGCCTCACCAACCAGCAAACCCAAGAAACCCAAACCAGCGCCGCCACCGGCCAGACCCTCGCCGTCAAGGACTACAGCTACGACCCCGGCGGCCGCCGGCTGTCCATGACCAACACCCGCTACAGCAATGGCGTCGCGCAACCGCCGGACACCTACACCTACGGCTACGACCCACACGGCTCGGCATCCCAACTCCTCGACCAGGGCGGCAACACCACCGCCAGCTACGGCTACCGGCCCTACGGCGACCCCGACAACGCCCTCAGCAAGGGCGACACCGACACGGTGAACCCCCTCAACCCCTTCCGCTACACAGCTAAGCGGTACGACACCGGGTCCAAGACGTACGACATGGGCGTCCGCCGCTTCGGTCCCGACACCAGCCGCTTCCTCAACCAAGACCTCTTCCATGGCGCCGTGGCCAACCTCGGCCTGTCTACCGACCCACTCACCGCGAACCGCTACGCGCTCGCCGCCGGCAACCCCATCAGCTACAGCGAATGGGACGGCCACATGGTGACCGCCGACAACCCGGTCACCGCAAACCCCGAACTCAACGTCAAACTCAACAGCACCGATACAAGCCAATGCTATGAAGCGCATGCCTGTACGACCTCCACCGGCTCGGCCAATGAGGCCAAGAACCGTCAGCGCCAGACCGCAGGTGAGGACCAATACGCCGAAGCCGGTCAGCAGTACTTCGGATCGGTTCCGGTCGGGGCGCGACAAGTATCGGGACGCGCCGGACGCACGTCGGGTCCTCAAGGGATCATTGTCATCCGAACATTCATCAGGGGAGATCTCGCGGCTTTTGGGACGCTGTCTGGCGACAAACGCGGCTTCTCCACGCAGGCTGATGCTGGTTATCGAGTGGCCTTGGCGTGGGACACCTCGACTGGCGAGGTTACCTACACCGTGAGCCCCAGTCGCACTCCGTCTGGCTCGGACGTTCCTCGGAGTTTCCGGTACAGCTACCGGCCGCCCTCGAAGCAGCGTACAATCCCGGCCCGGCGCATTGAGGAAGGTGGTGCTAACAGTGTCACACTGGGGGAGCCCGCGACGGATTCCCTTAGCGCTACTTTCAGTGGCCTCAACAGCCTGCTCCAGTGCTGCGAGACGAATCAGCGGGTCGAGATCAGCAGTCGGTCGGAAGGAATGTACGTGCAGATAAGGGGCGACGCCTATCCCGAGATCGAGGTAAACCAGTACCGGCAGGGGCAAGCGCCGAAAGTGCTTGGCCGCGTAACCTCCGGACCGTTCGGCGGCCTACAGACGCTGCCATTCATGGTCGACCAGAATGTCTCTTGGCTCAATGGCGAGCCCGCTCCTCCACTGGTCGCCCCATGAATTCCTGTGATCCGTTTCGTCCTGCTCCCGACACGTTCTCTACGTAGGTACAGCATGAAAATACTGGCACCTTCCCTAACAAGACTCGCCTCGGTCGGGGTGCTGGCGCTGGCGGCTGTAGTGGCGGCACCTACGCCGGCATATGCGGCGGTGGCGCCGAACGGGACGTACTCGAACTGGTATTGGCCTGCAACCAGCACGGGCTACTACAACTTCGACGAGCGGCTGACGATCATCGGGCACAGTCCTGGCACCCACTACTTCTGGGCGCACCAGATCGGGTACGTCGGCGGCGACGGCGGCTACCTGGGACTACAGGTCGGGTCGTACCCGAACAACACGAAGATCGCGCTGTTCTCGCTGTGGGGGGCGAACGGGGCCGAGGGCGCGAACTGTGGCCAGTTCACCGAGGGCGGCGCCGGCTACACCTGCCGGCTCGACCCGTACAACTGGGCCACCGGGCGGGCATACCGGCTGCGGATCTGGGCGGTCGGAGAGGACGCGCTCGGCGACTGGTGGGGTGCCTGGGTGCAGGACACGGCGACCGGAGTAGACAGCTACGTGGGCAAGATCCGGGTGCCTACCAGCTGGGGCTGGCTGCGGGCCTGGTCGGTGTCCTGGACCGAGTACTTCGGCGCCTGGCCGAATACCTGCAACAAACTGCCATGGGCGAAGGCGGAGTTCGGGTTCCCCACCGCCAATGCGGGCGGCGTCCAGATCGCGTCACACACGCACAGCTTCGGCTCGGGCGACTGCCCCGCCTACAGCCGGATCTACGAGGTCCCCGGTGCAGACGTGCACGAGATGGGCCGCCAGCCGGCCAACTGAACCAGGAGACGGCCCACGAGGGGATAACACCGTTCCGGCGCGGCGCCCTGAGCTTGGTCCTGACCCTCGCATTCGCGACGCACTGACGACGGTCGTCGTGGCGACGCCGTAGCTGGCGGTGGCTGCGACTCCGGTCAGCCTGTCGGGTCAACTGGATCTGATATCCGAGGGGTCACATCCGGCGCAGTCGGCTCCGGCCGGGACCGGTACCTGCGGCGGACGTTGTCGGTGCCCGGCCGGGGGCGGTGAGCGACGCTCAACTCGTGGTGACCGGGGGCGACACTGTCGAGCCTCAACGGCGTGCCGTTTCGCCGGCTCCCCCCGGTGGCAGACGCCGAACTTCGACGACTCTGTGCCTTCTGCTCTGCCGGAAGGAGCGGTTCTGCTGGGAGCGTGATGGGAGCGGCGGCCCCGGGATAGGCCGGTGATAGCCGGCAGAATGTGGCACTCGAAAGCCTATGCATCCGCCCAGAATGGGTCATTTTATCAGCGGACGGCAGGGTCCGGCACTCAATCGAGGCCGCTCTTAATCCGCGGGTTCGGGGTTCGAGTCCCTGGCGGCGCACCCTTGAGGACCGGGCCGACACCGTTGTTGACCTGGTCTTTCGTCATTTCGGAAGATCTTTCTCCGCCATCGTGACTGTCCACAGTGGTCTGGTGTGCGCCCGAGGGTGGCCCGAGAGTGCGGGCTCGCGCCCGAGGCACCAACGCGGCGGTCTTCTCGGCGGCGTCGCGGGCGACCTGGGGCAGCACAGAGGTGTAGGTGTCGGCGGTGATGGTGATCGAGGAGTGCCGCAGCAGCTGGGAGACGATCTTCATGTCGGCGCCGGCGGCGAGGGTGAGGGTGGCGGCGCCGTGGCGGAGGTCGTGCAGCCGGACCGGGGGCAGTTCGGCGGCGGCGGCCAGCCGGGCGAAGCGGTCGGTGACGTCGGCGGGGTGCACCGGGTGGCCGGTGGGGGTGGTGAACACCAGCCCGGACTCGTGCCAGGCCGCTCCGGCGGCGGCCCGCTCGGTGTGCTGCCGAGCGCGGTGGTCGCTCAGCACGGCGGCGGTGGCTACGTCGAGGGCGATGGTGTCGGCGGAGGCGTCGGTCTTCGGGTCGTCCAGCCCGGTCTCCCAGCCGTACTGGAGCAGTTGCCAGCGGACGGTCAGGGTGTGGCCGGTCAGGTTGAGGTCGGCCCAGTGCAGCCCGCAGGCCTCGCCGCGGCGCAGCCCGCGGAACGCGATCAGGTGGTAGAGCGGGTAGAGCCGGTCGCCGGCGGCGAAGTCGAGGAAGTGGCCGGTCTGCTCGGGGGTCCACACCATGACCGGGGAGGGGATCTGCGCGGTCTGCCGCCACCGGGCGAGGTGCTCGTCGGTCCACACCACCGGCTTGGGCCGCTTCCCGGACGGCAACTCGACGTGCACAGCCGGGTTGGTCGTGATGAGCTGCTGGCGGATCGCGTCGTTGAGGGCCTTGCGGAGGGTTGCCCGGATCCGGTGCAGGGTGGCCGGGGCGACCGGGCGCATCCCTTGCACCGCGGCCCGAACCTGCGGGTCGGTGCTGGCCTTGGCGGCGCGGATGCGGTCGTTACGGTCGTTGATCGCGTCGACCAGGTCGGCGATGTGCCCGGGGCGGAGCCGGTCGATCCGGACCGGGCCGAGGTGCGGGATCAGGTGCAGGCGGATGTGCGCCTCGTAGGAGCGGATCGTGTTGCGTTTGACTACGGCGTCGCCAACACCAACCCACGCGGGGTGCCGGCGGAGAACCTGCGGCGCCGGCTGGTCACCGCAGCCCACGGGCTCGCGTCCGCCTACGGCGGCTACACCGCCCGCAACCGCCTGCGCCGCCGCAACCTCCGGCGGCCCGCACCGGTGCTGGCGGGTCGCCGGTTCTCCCGCGGGTTCCTGCTGTCCGGGACCGAGTTGGCCGCGCTGGCCGGGCTGCCACTCGACCTGGCCGTGCCCGGCCTGGACCGGGCCCGCGCCAAGGCCGCCCCCGCCCCGGTCGCCGTCCCCGCCGGCGGCCGCGGCGTCAAGCCGCTGGGCCGGGCCGAGCTCGGCGGCCACGCCGTCGGCCTGCCGGTCGCCGACGCCCGCCACCACCTGCACGTGCTCGGCTCCACCGGCTGCGGCAAGACCACCTGCCTCACCCACCTGATCCTCGACGACATCCGGGCCCGCCGCGGCGTCGTGGTGATCGACCCGAAAGGCGACCTCGCCGCCGACCTGCTCGACCGGCTCCCCCTGACGGTGGCGGACCGGCTGGTGCTCATCGACCCGGACCAGCCCGCCGGGGCCACCCTCAACCCCCTCGCCGGCGACGACCCGGACCTGGTCGTCGACAACGTCGTGTCGATCTTCTCCACGATCTTCCAGCGGCACTGGGGCCCCCGCATCGACGACGTCCTCCGGGTCGCCTGCCTCACCCTCATGCGCCGCACCGACGCCACCCTCACCCTGGTCCCGCCGCTGCTGAACGACAAGCAGTTCCGGGCCGCGTTCACCGTCGAGCTCGACGACCCCGAAGGGCTGCGCGGGTTCTGGGAATGGTACGAGACCACCCCACCCCCGCTCCGCGCCCAGATCATCGGCCCCGTCCTCGCCCGGCTCCGCGCGTTCCTGCTCCGCGACTTCGTCCGCCGCACCCTCGGCACCCCCAAATCCTCCTTCGACATGGGGACGGTGCTCGACGGCGGCGTCCTCATCGCCCGCCTCCCCAAAGGGCAGCTCGGGGAGGACACCGCCAAACTCATGGGGTCGTTCGTGTTCGCCTCCGTGTGGCAGGCCGCCACCGCCCGCGCCCGCACCCCCGAAGCGTCCCGCCGCGACGCCGCCGTCTACATCGACGAGGCGCACAACGTCCTCAACCTCGCCGGCTCCGTCGGGGACATGCTCGCCG
>DASPYH010000272.1:0-2841 GCA_035636875.1 Mycobacteriales bacterium
GGGCGTCCTGCCGCGGGCGCTCGTCCAGGCGGTCCGCGACGAGCTGCGTGCCGTCGACGCCGAGGTCCGGCCCGGGTACGAGGCCGGCGCCGCCGGTGGCCAGCGGCGGGCTGCCTCAGCGCTGGCCGCCGACCTGCAGGACTTCCGCCGGCGGCACGAGCTCGCCCGCGTCGTCGTGGTCAACGTCTCCTCCACCGAGCCGCCCGCGGCGCCGCATCCGGCGACCGCGTCGCTGGCCGAGCTGGAGTCCACATTGGACGGCGGTGTGCCCGTGCTGCCGGCCAGCGCCGTCTACGCGTACGCCGCACTCTCGGCGGGCTGCCCGTACGTCGACTTCACCCCGTCGGTCGGCGCCCGGCTGCCGGCCCTCGCCGAGCTCGCCGCGCGCGAGCGGCTGCCGTGGGCGGGCAACGACGGCAAGACGGGGGAGACCCTGGTCAAGGCCGCGCTCGCCCCGATGTTCGCGGCCCGCGCGCTGCGCGTCCGGTCCTGGGCCGGGACGAACCTGCTCGGCGGCGGGGACGGGGCGAACCTGGCCGACCCGGAGGTGGCGGCGAGCAAGCTCGCCTCCAAGGGTGGCCTGCTCGCCACCGTGCTGGGGCACCCGGTCACCGCACCGCTGCACATCGACCACGTGCCCGACCTCGGCGAGTGGAAGACGGCCTGGGACCACGTGTCGTTCGAGGGCTTCCTCGGGGCGCGGATGTCGCTCCAGTTCACCTGGCAGGGCTGCGACTCGGCGCTCGCCGCACCGCTGGTGCTCGACCTGGCGCGGCTGGTCGCCCGTGCCCACGAGGCCGGCGAGACCGGCCCGCTCGGCGCCCTCGGCTTCTTCTTCAAGGATCCGGTCGGCACCGACGAGCAGCGGCTCGAGGCGCAGTACGAACTGCTGACCCGGTGGGCCGGAGAGCTCGGGAGCCGGCCGTGACGGGCTCGCACCCGGTCGCCGAGCTGGTGCGGCTGCCTGCCGCGCTCTCGGTGCCGGGCGACGTGCTGCTCGGCGCCGCCGCGGCCGGCTGGCCGTTCGGCCGGCGCACGGCTAGGCTCGTCGGTGCGTCCGCCTGCCTCTACTGGGCCGGGATGGCCGCCAACGACTGGGCGGACCGGGAGGTCGACGCCGTCGAGCGGCCCGGCCGGCCGATCCCGTCCGGGCGGGTGTCGCCGTCCGCGGCCGCGGCGCTGGCCGGTGCGCTGACCTTGGCCGGCGTCGCGATCGCGGGGATGGCGGGTCGCCGCCGCGCGCTGCGGGTCGCGGTCCCGCTTGCCGCCACCGTCTGGGCGTACGACCTGCGGGCGAAGTCCACTGTGGCCGGTCCAGCCGTGATGGCGGCCGCGCGCGGGCTGGACGTGCTGCTGGGTGCCGGCGGCGCGGCCCGCGCGCTGCCGGCCGTGGCGACGGTGGCCGCCCACACCGCCGTGGTGACCCGGCTGTCCCGCACGGAGGCGGCCGGTGGCGACCCGCGCGCCGCCCGGACCGCGCTGGCCGGCACGCTGGCCGTGGCGGTGCTGGCGGCGGCCGGGCCGGTGCCTGCGGGCGGGCGCGGCACCGCGCATCCGGCGGGCTCGCCGCTGCGGCGCGCGGCCAGGCTCGGCCACGGCGGGGGAGTGGCACGGTCCGCCGCCGTCTCGGCGTTGTGGGGGGTGGGCGGGCTCGGCCTTGGCGGGTCGGAGCCCGGGCATCCCGGCCGCGGGGTGGCACGGTCCGCCGCCGCCGTCTCGGTGCTGCCGGGTGCGGCCGGGCTCGGCCTGGCGGCGGCGTACGCGACCGTGCTCGGGCGGGCGCAGCTGGCGGCCGCCCGCGACCCGCGCCCGGCGACGGTGCAGGCCGCGGTCGGGGCGGGCGTGCTCGGCATCGTCCCGCTGGAGGCGGCGCTGCTCGCCCGTGCTGGCGCGCTGCTCACCGCGAGCGGCGTCGCCGCGCTCTGGCCGCTGGCCCGGCGGCTGTCCCGGCGGGTGAGCCCGACATGAGCGGGACGCCCGGCCGGCTCCGGTTCGGCTACGGCACCAACGGGTTGGCTGACCTGCGGCTGGCCGACGCGCTCGGCCTGCTCGCCGATCTCGGCTACGACGGGGTCGCGCTCACCCTCGACCACATGCACCTCGACCCGTTCGGCCCGGACCTGGCCGGGCGCACCGCCGCGGTCGCCCGGCGGCTCGCCGCGCTCGACCTCGCCGTCGTCGTGGAGACCGGTGCACGGTACGTGCTGGACCCCCGCCGCAAGCACCGCCCGAGCCTGCTGGACGACGAGCCGGAGCCGCGGCTCGAGCTGCTGCGCCGGGCCGTCCGGGTGGGCGCCGACCTGGGCGCGGAAGCGGTGTCCTTCTGGTCGGGGATCCGTCCATCCGGTGTGGACAGAGCCCTGGCATGGCGCCGGCTGGTCCGCGGCAGCGGCGAGATCGCCGACCTCGCCGCCCGGCAAGGCGTGCGGCTCGCCCTCGAGCCGGAGCCCGGCATGCTCGTCGAGACGGTCTCCGCCTGGGAGGCCCTGGCCGCCGAGGTCGGCGGTCCGGACCGGCTCGGGCTTACCCTCGACATCGGGCACTGCCGGTGCCTCGAGCCGCGGTCCGAAGCGGACTGCGTGCGCCGGGCCGGCGACCGGCTCGCCAACGTCCAGCTCGACGACATGCGCCGCGGCGCGCACGAGCACCTGCCACTCGGCGACGGCGAGGTGGACCTGGCCGCGGCGCTGCTCGCGCTGCGGGAGACCGGCTACCGCGGGCTGGCGTCGGTGGAGCTGCCGAGGCACAGCTACGCGGGTCCGCAGCTCGCCGCGCGGTCGCTGGCCGCCCTGCGCGCCGCCGAGGCGGCGGCCGAGCCCGCGGTCGGGGTGGTGACCCGAT
>DASPYH010000273.1:0-2074 GCA_035636875.1 Mycobacteriales bacterium
GCGGTGCAGGCTCGCGTCGGTGCGGATCACGCCGGCACCCTCGGACATCTGCCGGGCCAGCTCGTCCCGTCCCGCCGGGTCGACGAGCCCCACCTCGACGTCGCCGGACACCGGCTCGGTCGGCTCGGGCAGGCCGCCGGCCAGGTCCAGGCCGATGCGGCCGGCGAAGACCAGCCCTTCGAGCAGGCTGTTGGAGGCCAGCCGGTTGGCGCCGTGCACTCCCGTGCAGGCCACCTCGCCGCAGGCGTACAGGCCGGGAACGCTGCTGCGGCCGCGCAGGTCGGTGCGGACGCCGCCGCTGGCGTAGTGCGCCGCGGGCACGACCGGGATCGGCTCGGTGACCGGGTCGACGCCCGCCCGCCGGCAGCGGGCGACGATCGACGGGAAGCGGCGCTCGAGCAGGTCCCGTCCGAGGCCGCGGGCGTCCAGCCAGACGTGGTCGAGCCCCTCGGCCTGCATAACCCGCAGGATCGCCTTGGCCACCACGTCCCGGGGCGCCAGGTCGGCCAGCTCGTGCACCCCGGCCATGAACCGCTTTCCGTCGGCGTCGACCAGCACCGCGCCCTCGCCCCGGACCGCCTCGCTGACCAGGGGCTGCTGCCCTCGCGCGGTCGCGCCCAGGTAGAGCGCGGTCGGGTGGAACTGCACGAACTCCACGTCGGTGACCACCGCGCCGGCCCGCAGCGCCAGCGCCACGCCGTCGCCGGTGGACACGGCCGGGTTGGTGGTGGCCGAGTAGACCTGGCCCATCCCGCCGGTCGCCAGCACCACCGCCCTGGCCAGCACCGCGCCGACCCCGTCCGGGGTGCCCTCACCCAGGACGTGCAGGGTGACCCCGGCGGCACGGCCATCGGCGCCGGCGAGCAGGTCGAGGACCAGCGCGTGCTCGACCACGGTGATGCCGGGGTCGCCGCGGATCGCCTCCTCCAGCGCCCGCTGCACCTCCGCTCCGGTGGCGTCGCCACCGGCGTGCACGATCCGGTTGTGGTGATGGCCGCCTTCCCGGGTCAGCGCCAGCCGGCCGCCCTCGTCCCGGTCGAACGACGCCCCCAGCGCGATCAGCTCGCGGACCCGGTCCGGCCCCTCCTCGACCAGGACCCGGACGGCCTCCTCGTCGCAGAGGCCGACGCCGGCGGACAGCGTGTCGGCCAGGTGGTCGGCGGGCGAGTCGGTCGGGTCCAGCGCCGCCGCGATCCCGCCCTGGGCCCAGCGGGTGGAGCCGTCGCCGATGGTCACCTTGGTCACCACGGTCACCGCGTGGCCGGCTGCGCGGGCGTGCAGGGCGGCGGACAACCCGGCGATGCCCGAGCCGGCGACGACCACGTCGGTGCGATGCGTCCAGCCGGGGTCGGGGGCGCGCAGGCGGCGCGGCAGCCGCGGATCGCGACTCACGGCCGGCCCAGGACCAGCGGGACGTTGTCGACCAGGCGGGTGCGGCCGACCCGGGCCGCGACGAGCAGCCGGGCCGCGCCGGTGGCCGGAGCGGGACCCAGCTCCGTGCCGCGCAGCGCGAGGTAGTCGACGACCACCCCGGGATCCTGCAGCTGCGCGGTCGCGGCCGCCAGCACCGCGCCCGCGCCGGCCGAGCCCGCGGCGGCGCCGGCCCGCAGCGCGCGGGACAGCGCGAGCGCGCTCGCCCGCTCCCGCCCGGACAGGTAGCGGTTGCGGCTGGACACGGCGAGCCCGTCCGGCTCCCGTACGGTCGGCGCGGCGACGACCCGGACCCCGAGCTCGAGGTCCGCGACCGCCCGCCGGATCAGGGTGAGCTGCTGATAGTCCTTCTCGCCGAAGACCGCCACGTCCGGACGCACCAGGCCGAGCAGCTTGGTCACGACCGTGAGCACGCCGGCGAAGTGGGCGGGGCGGGTGGCGCCCTCGAGCAGGCCGCCGAGCGGTCCCGGGTCGACCGTCACCGCCGGCGGGCCCCCCGGGTAGACCTCGGCGGCGGTCGGCGCGAAGACCACCGCCACGCCCTCGTCGGCCAGGATGGCGAGGTCGGCCGGCAGCGTGCGCGGGTAGCGGTCCAGGTCCTCGCCCGGCCCGAACTGCAGCGGGTTGACGAAGATCGTCGCCG
>DASPYH010000274.1:0-3737 GCA_035636875.1 Mycobacteriales bacterium
TTCTCCTTCGTTACCCCGGTCGGGGCCCTCGCCGGCCTGTTCGGCGCCGGGTTCGGCGGCCCGATCTCGATGACCGGACGGGGGGTCATGCGATGCCAGGGATGACCATGCGCCGCCGGCTCGCGCTGAGGCTGCACCGGATGCGCCGCGACGACCGCGGCGTCGTGACCACGCTGGTCGCGATCCTGCTCGCCGGCGGGGTGCTGCTCGGCATGGGCGCGCTGGTGATCGACGTCGGCCAGCTCTACTCCGAGCGCGCGCAGTTGCAGAACGGGGCGGACGCAGCCGCGCTCGCCGTCGCCAGCGGCTGCGCCAAGGGCACGGCGACCTGCGACGCGTCGACGTCGGGCACCGCCGCGAGCTACGCGAACCGGAACGCGCTGGACTCCGCCTCCGGAGTGACCCGCGTCTGCGGCTACAACGGCGCCGGCACGCTGCTGGCCTGCCCGGCCTCGACCGGCCGGCTCACCGACTGCCCGGCCGCCCCCGCGCCGGGCACCAAGTACGTCGACGTGCACACCGCCACCCGGACGGCGGGCGGGTCGACGCTGCTGCCGCCGAGCCTGGCGCGTGCGCTGGCGGGCAACAGCGGCTATGCCGGCACCACGGTGCTCGCCTGCGCCCGCGCGGACTGGGGCTCGCCGAGCTCGGCGACGGGGCTCGCCGTGACGATCTCGTTCTGCGAGTGGTCCGCCGCCACCAGCGGGGGCACCAGTTACGCGACGCCGCCGCCGTACCCGCCGAACCCGCTGCCTCCGTCCACCGTGGAGCGCAGCCTGCAGCTGCACGGCAGCGGCACCGCCTGCGGCGGCGGCGCCTCGGGCTGGGACCTGCCCGGCGGCTTCGGCTGGCTGGACGACCCGGCCGGCAACTGCACCGCCACCGTCGACATCAGCAACATCTACCACGACAACACCGGCGTCTCCGCCGGCACCTCGTGCAAGACCGTGCTGTCGACGGCGCGCACCAACCGGACCCTCGTCTTCATCCCGGTGTACGACGGGGCCGGCGGCACCGGCCACAGCGGCTACTACCACCTCAAGGGCTTCGCCGCCTTCGTCGTCACCGGCTACAACCTGCCGGGCCTCTCGGCCCCGTCCTGGCTGTCCGGAAAGAGCTACTGCAAGGGCTCCGCGAAGTGCGTCTACGGCTACTTCACCCAGGGTCTGGTCGAGTCCACCGGCGCCGTCGGTGGCCCAGACCTCGGAGCGTCGGTCGTCGCGCTGACGGGCTGATCTCCACCACCAGCACACCGCCCGCCACCGGCCAGCCGGACGCGGCAGAGAGGAAGGGAACACCATGTCACGTCGCGTTCTGCTGATCGCGTCGACGCTGCTGCTGGCGATCGTCGGCACCGGAGCTGTCCTGGTCTACGTGGGGGGCGCCAACGCCCGCGCCGTCGCCGGCAAGCAGGCGGTGACCGTCTTGGTCGCCGCGAAGAAGGTCGCGGCGGGCACCTCGGCCGGCGATGCGCAGCGGGACGGCCTGTTCCGCTCGGAGGTGGTGCCGGCCGAGACCGTGCCCGCCGACGCGGTGAAGGAGGTCGGCGGCGACCTTGCCGGCCTGGTCGCCACGGGCGACATCCAGCCGGGCCAGTTGCTGCTGCGGCCGATGTTCGGGGCGAAGCAGGAGCAGACGAACGGCCTGGCCCTCACCGAGGGCAAGATCGCCGTCAGCATCGCCGTCGCCGGCGCGCAGCGGGTGGCCGGCTACGTGCAGCCCGGCTCCAAGGTCGCCGTCTTCGACACGTTCAACGTGCTGGAGGGCCAAGCCGCCGGCGGCCGCACGCCGGCCGGGGACGGACTGCAGAAGGAGCACACATACAACCAGGCCACCCGGCTGCTGCTCCCCTCGGTGGAGGTCGTCGCGGTGGGTCAGCAGGCAACGACCGGCGACGGCTCGGCCAAGCAGTCCAGCGGCCTGGCCGCGAACGGCAACAGCGCCGGCGCCGCCGACACCGTGCTGGTCACCGTCGCCGTCGACCAGAACCAGGCGGAGAAGCTCATCCACGCCGCCCAGACCGGCGCCATCTACCTCGCGCTCGTCACCGACAGCTCGACCACGTCGCCCGGCCCGGGCGTCGACAACCGCTCGGTCTTCGGGCGCTGAGGAGGACACGATGACCGTCATCTGCCTGCCCGCTGCCCAGCCGGCACCGGGCGTGGTCGCCGCCGTCGGCGAGGACGCGCGGGTCGTGGACGGCCTGCCAGCGGCCTCCCGCGCGCTCGCCGACCTTCCCGGGGAGACCCTGGTCGTGGTCGGGTCCACTGTGGACCTCGCCGAGGCGCTCGCCTTCACCGCGCGGCAGCGCTGGGAGCGACCCGCGGTCGGAGTGGTGCTGATCCGGGACAGGATCGACGTCGGCGTGCTGTCCGAAGCGCTGCGGGCCGGCGTGCGCGAGGTCGTCCGCAGCGGCGACCTCGACGCTCTCGCCGAGGCCTGCCACCGCTCCCAGGAACTGTCCCGGCACGTGCCCGGGTCACCGTCCGCTGTGGACCGCGGACCCCAGGGTCGGATCCTCACGGTCTTCTCCACCAAGGGCGGCTGTGGCAAGACCACGCTGGCCACGAACCTCGCGGTGGCATTGCAGCAGGCCGGCCGCCGGGTCTGCCTGGTCGACCTCGACCTGTCCTTCGGCGACGTGGCGATCTCGCTGCAGCTCGCCCCGGAGCGGACCGTGGTGGACGCGGTCGCGATGGCCGACCGGATGGACGCCACCGGAGTCAGCTCGTTGCTGACCCCATGGCGGCCGGGCCTGGACTGCGTGCTCGCGCCGGTCGCTCCCGGGGACGCCGACAAGGTGCCGGCGCCCGCGGTGGCCGAGCTGCTCCGGGTGCTGCGGGAGATGTTCGACCACGTGCTGGTGGACACCCCGGCCCAGTTCAGCGAGCACGTGCTCGTGGCGCTCGACGCCTCCGACCAGCACGTCCTGCTGACCACGCCGGACGTGCCGGCGTTGAAGAACCTCCGGCTCACCCTGGACATGCTCGACCTGCTCTCGTACGAGCGGGAGGGGCGCTCGGTCGTCCTCAACCGCGCGGACTCCCGCGTGGGCCTGACCGTCGCGGACGTGGAGCGGGCGGTGCGCAGCTGCGTCGACGAGCGGGTGCCGTCCAGCCGGGACGTGCCGGCCGCGACCAACCGGGGCGTGCCGATCGTCGCAGACCAGCCCAAGCACGCGGTCAGCGTGGCCATCCGCCGCTTCGCGCAGCGGCACGTGCTCGATCGGCCGGCGGCCGGCCCGGCGCGGCTGGTGCTCCCGACGAGGTCAACGAGCCGGAGGGCGTCGTGAACCTCAGCGAGCGGCTGGCCCAGCGTCAGGCGAGCCCGGACGGGCTGGTACGCCCGGCTCCGGCATCCGTCGCCGGGCGCCCGGTCGGGCACACGGACCCGTTCGCGGGGGTGAAGCGCAGCCTGCACCAGGCGCTGCTGGCCGCACTCGGACCGACGCTGTACGACGCGCACATGGACGAGGCCGACCTGGAGGCGCGGGTCCGGCAGACGCTGCAGACCGTCCTGCAGCAGGACGACACGCCGCTGACCGCGTTCGACCGCAACCGGATCGCCCGGGAAGTGGCCGACGAGATCCTCGGCCACGGGCCGCTCGAGCCGTACCTGCGCGACCCGGAGGTCAGCGAGGTCATGGTCAACGGGGCCGACGACTGCTACGTGGAGCGAAAGGGGCGGCTCGAGAAGGTGGAGAGCGGCTTATTCGAGGGGGAGGAGGCCGTCCTTCA
>DASPYH010000275.1:0-13193 GCA_035636875.1 Mycobacteriales bacterium
AGCCCGTTCGCCGGCTCGTCGAGCAGCAGCACCCGCGGGTTGCCGAGCAGGGCGAACGCCAGCCCGAGCCGCTGCCGCATGCCGAGCGAGAAGCCGCGGGTCTTGCGCCTGGCCACGTCCGTCAGCCCGACCTGGGCGAGCACCTCGTCGGCCCGCGCGTCCGGGATCTTGGACGCTGCCGCGTAGACCCGGAGGTGGTTGCGTGCGGTGCGGCCCGGGTGGAAGCTCGACGACTCCAGCACCGCTCCCACGGTCTGCAGCGGAGAGGGGATCTCGACGTATCGGTGGCCGCCGATCGTCGCGGTCCCGGCGGTCGGCGTCACCAGGCCGAGCAGGATCCGCAGCGTCGTGGTCTTGCCCGCGCCGTTGGGGCCGAGGAAACCGGTCACCGATCCGGGCTCCACGGTGAAGCTCAGGTCGTCCACAGCGCGGACGGTGCCGAAGTTCTTGGACAGGCCGGCGGCGACGATGCGGCCCGGCTGCTCAGCCACGGACATCTCCTCCCCACGAGATCGCTCCGTGCAGGTCATCAAAGCAGACAGGGGTGACCGAAAGGCTCGGGTTCACGGCGAACTCTCAGCTCCGCTGTCGGACGGGACCGCCGGCGTACCCGGCTGTGCCCGCTTGTTCACCGGCCGCTCGACAACCCGTCCCGATCCGTGCGGGTCAGCGCCCGAACACGTGCCAGCCCACCCACACCCAGCACGCCAGGGTGATCGCCCGACCGGTCCGCGACCGCACCGCGAGCGTGAGCATGTCCCCGAGCGGCGGCACCGGTGATCCGTGCCGGCGGCCCAGCAGGAGGACCGACAGCCCGATGCAGGCGAACGCGGCGACGGACAGCGCACGCGTCATCGGCGGGCCAGTGCGAGCCCGGCGGCGAGCCATGCCAGCAGGCCGAGCGAGCGTCCGAGGTGATCGGCGAGGACCGGGTCGAGCAGCACGCTGAGCGTCGGGTGCTCCCAGGTCGAACCGAGCTTGTCGTTGACGATCTCCAGCGCGGAGAACGCGAGCACCGGCACGCTCCAGGCCACCACGCCGCGGCGGGTCAGCGGCCGGACCGGCGGCTGCGGCCGTCGGGCGGCGGTCACGACCCCGTAGGCGAGGACGCCGATCCCAGGCACCAGCACGGCGAGCGCGGCTGGCCAGGAGAAGCTCGGGTAACCGCCCGCGACCCAGGCGTACGCCAGGGCGACCAGACACCCCGCGACCGCACCCGGTGACGGTGTCCGACGGTCCGTCCAGCCGAAGCGCGCCGCGCGCTCGCTCACACGGGTGATCCTGCCGGATACGGTGGGGCCGTGGCCATGTCCGTCGGCTACTCGGGCAAGCCGCTCGCGGTGAAGCTCGGGGTGAAGCCGGAGAGCAGGGTGCTGCTCGTCGCGGCGCCGGACGGCTTCGAGCTCGACCCGCCGCCTGGTGCGGTCGTGCACACCCGCCCCGGGCGGGACCCGTACGACGTCGTGCTCGCCTTCTGCCCGGACCTGGCCGCGCTGCGCCGCCGCTTCGCGCCGCTGTCGGCGCGGCTGACCAGCGCGGGTGCGCTGTGGATCTCGTGGCCGAAGAGGTCCGGAGGCCTGCCGACCGATCTGGACGAGAACGTCGTCCGTGACCACGGCCTCGCCGAGGGACTGGTCGACGTCAAGGTCGCCGCCGTCGACGCGACCTGGTCCGGGCTGAAGTTCGTCCGGCGGGTGCGGGACCGGTGACCCTTCCCGGTGCCGAGCGTGGTTGAGTCGGGCTCGTCGAGGGTCTGACCTGACCGGGTTCGTCGAGGGGTGCTGAGGTTGGCTGACGTGGTCGTGGTGGGTGCCGGTCACAACGGGCTGGTGGCCGCGACGCTGCTCGCCCGCGCCGGGCTGGACGTCGAGGTGCTCGAGCGGGCGGACGTGATCGGCGGCGCCTGCCGCACCGAGCACCCGTTCGGCAAGGCGCCGGGGCTGGCCGCCTCGACCGGCGCCTACCTGCTGGGCCTGATGCAGCCGGAACTCCTGCGCACGCTGGACCTCGAGCTCCCGCTGGTACGCCGCGACCCGCACTACTTCCTGCCGACGCGGGACGGCCGGCACCTGCTGCTCGGGGCCGACCGCGAGTCCGCGCGGGCACAGTTCGCCGAGTTCTTCTCCGCCGCGGACGGGCGGGCGGACGAGGCGCTCGAAGTGGAGTTGGCGGCGCTGCGGCGCGACCTGGCCCCGGCGTGGCTGGCCGAGCCGACGACGGTCGAGGAGACGGCGGAGCGGTACGTCCGGCCGTCGCTGCAGAGCACCTTCGTGACGATGGTGCGCGGCAGCGCGATCGACTACCTCACCCGCTTCGGCTTCCGGTCCGAGACCGTGCTGGCGATGTACGCGGTGACCGACGGCATGCCCGGCCTCACCGGCTCCCCGTGGTCGCCCGGCTCCGGGCACAACCTGCTGGTACACAACATGTGCCGGCTGCCGGGCGCGGGCGGCACGTGGATGGTGGTTCGCGGCGGCATGGGCACCGTGACCACCCGGCTGGCCGCGCTCGCGACGGGAGCGGGAGCGCGGATCCGCACCGGCCGCGAGGCGGTCCGGATCGAGATGTCCGGCGGCGCGGTCACCGGTGTGTCGACTGTGGACGGACCCACCGTGAGGGCGCGAGCCGTGCTGGTCTCGACCGACGCGCTCCGGCTGCCGGACCTGCTCGGCGACGCGACGCCGCCGGCTCTGCGCGCCCGGGTCGCCGCCTACGCGGAGCGCTCGCCGGGGCAGACGATGAAGGTCAACCTCGCGCTCGCCGGGCTGCCCCGCTTCGCCGCGCTGCCCGATCCCGGGCACGGGCAGCACGGCAGCACCGTCCACCTGCTCCCGCCGCCGGCCGCCGACGGCAGCGTGCTGACCGCGCTGCGGGAGGCGTTCGACGACGCGGCCGCCGGCCGGCTGCCCGCCGCGCCACCGCTGGAGTGGTACCTGCACTCCACCCTCGATCCGTCGCTGTCCGACGAGCACGGCAACCACTCGTCCGCACTGTTCGTGCAGGGGGTGCCGCACGAGGTCGCCGGCTCGTCCTGGGCGGTCGAGAAGGAGCCGTACGTGCAGCGGCTGCTCGACCTGGTGGAGGCGTACGCACCGGGCATCCGGGACCTGCTGGTCGACGTCGACTCCCTCGCGCCGCCGGACATCCGTGCGCATTTCGGCATCACCAGCGCGAACATCCACCACGTGGACAACGCGATCTCCTTCACCGACCGGATGCCCTACGCCGTGGGCGTCGACGGGGTCTATGCGGGCGCCGCGGGCTGCCATCCCGCCGGCTCGGTGATCGGCGCCGCCGGCCACAACGCGGCGCGCCGCATTCTCGCCGACCTCGGCCTGCCCCCGGCCTGAAGGCGCCAGACTTTGCGCGGGCCGATCCGGCTCAGACCTGCGCATCCTCGAGCAGCGCCTGCACCGCCGACAGATCAGCCGGATCGATCCGCCGGATCCCGGCGGCCGCGTCGAAGCCGCGGTCGGCCGTCAGCACCGCAGGTATGCCGTGCACCGCACAGGTGGCGACGTGGACCCGGTCATTCGCGCCCAGGTCTGGGGTGTCGAGCTGGAACGCCGCGGCGACGATCTCGTCAGTGACCGCGAGGACCGGCCGCATCAGGGTGAATGCCGCCTCCGCGATCCCGCCAAGACCCGGCACCCGGCGACTGAGTTCCAGGTGCCAGAGCTCTTCGATCACGGCGGTCGACGTGGTCGCAGAGAGCGCACCCGCGGCGAGGGCCTCGACGACCCGGGCAGAGCCCACCCGGTAGGGCGAGTCGGCGGCCGCGTAGACGAAGACGTTCGTGTCCACGAAGACCGCGACGCCCTCCGGAGAGGTCACGCGGGAAGATCGAACCGGTCGTCGAGCGCCCGATCGAGCTCCTCAGGCGACACGAACGGCACCCTCCGATCGAGGAGTCGCCGCGCTGCCGCCCGGCGGGCAGCCGCATCGACTGGCGCCGGGAACGTCTCGTCGATCGCTTCCCTGATGAGCGAGGTCACCGTGGTGCCTCGGGCACGGGCGAGCGCTGTGAGCCGGTGACGTTGTTCCGGCGTCACCAGGATCTGCAGGCGCTCCATCCGGCCGGCCATACACACATCCTACACACGGTCACCCGGCCGAGGCTGCTGGACCGTGTCCGTACCGATGTCGATCTCCGCGGAGCGCGGTGGTGCCGGGCGGTCGTTGCCGGTGGGGCATGGCTAGGTTGGCGCGACCAGCGGACTACTGAGCAACTCGACAACCACCATGCCGCCGAGGACGACGACCTCTGGCCGGTGCTGCGCCGGGAGCTGTCCGATCCGGCGGATCTGGCGCAGGTGGCCGCGATGGTCGAGGAGCACCGGCACATCCCGGCCGCTCTGGCCGACGTCGACGCGGCTCTGCGTGTCGGCGGCGACCTCGTAACGCCCATGCACCGCGCCTGGTGGAGACCGTGCCGCCGGCGGGCACACTGGGAGTCGTGAATGTGGGCGGGGTCGGCACCTGATGCCGGGGCTGATCGAGGACTACGCGCTGATCGGCGACCTGCAGACCGCCGCGCTGGTCGGCAGGGACGGCTCGATCGACTGGCTGTGCTTCCCGCACTTCGACTCGGCGGCCTGCTTCGCGGCGCTGCTCGGCGACGAGTCGAACGGGCACTGGAGGCTGGCGCCCGCCGCCGGCGGCCCGGCCGCCCGCCGCCGCTATCGCGGCGACACGCTCGTCCTGGAGAGCGAGTGGGACACCCCCGACGGTTCGGTCCGGGTGGTCGACTGCATGCCGCCGCGCGGCGAGGCGGCGGACGTGGTGCGGGTCGTCGAGGGCGTGTCCGGACGGGTGCCGATGCGCGGCGAGCTGCGGCTGCGCTTCGACTACGGACGGGTGGTGCCGTGGGTGCGCCGGGTGGGCGGGCAGCGGGTGGCGGTCGCCGGCCCGGACTCCGTCTGGCTGAGCACGCCCGCCCCGATGGAAGGCCGGGACATGGCCACCTACTCCGACTTCACCGTGTCCGCCGGCCAGCGGGTGCCGTTCGTGCTGACCTGGAACCCGTCCTGGAAGCGGCCGCCCAAGCCGGTCGAAGCCTTCCAGGCGGTGGACGACACCGAGGCGTACTGGGCGGACTGGATGTCGCGCTCCACCTACGACGGCGGCTGGCAGAGCGAGGTCCGCCGATCACTGGTCGTGCTCAAGGCGCTGACCTTCCAGCCGACCGGCGGCATCGTCGCCGCCGCGACCACGTCCCTGCCCGAGCAGATCGGCGGTCCGCGCAACTGGGACTACCGCTACTGCTGGCTGCGGGATGCGGCATTCACGCTGCAGGCGCTGCTCGGCGCCGGCTTCAAGGCCGAGGCCGGCCGGTGGCGGGACTGGCTGCTGCGGGCGGTCGCCGGCGACCCCTCCGACCTGCAGATCATGTACGGGCTGGACGGCACCCGCCGGCTGCCCGAGTCCACCCTCGACTGGCTGCCCGGCTACGAGAAGTCGCGGCCGGTGCGGATCGGCAACGCCGCGGCCGAGCAGCTCCAGCTGGACGTGTGGGGGGAGACCCTCGATGGCCTCGCGTTCGCCCGGGAGGCCGGGCTGAGCCGGAACGACGGGGCGTGGCAGCTGCAGAAGAACCTGCTGGAGTTCCTGGAGTCCAACTGGCGCGAGCCGGACAACGGGCTGTGGGAGATGCGCGGGCCGCGCCGGCACTTCGTCCACTCGAAGGTGATGGCGTGGGTCGCGTTCGACCGGATGGTCGCCGGCGTCGAGCACTTCGGGCTGGACGGACCGGTCGACCGGTGGCGGGCGTTCCGGCACGAGATCTTCGACGAGGTGTGCGACAAGGGCTACGACGCCGAGCGCAACACCTTCGTCCAGGCGTACGGCTCGAAGCAGCTCGACGCCGCACTCCTGCTCATCCCGCAGGTCCGCTTCCTGGCCTGGACCGACCGTCGGGTCGCCGGCACCGTCCACGCGGTGCAGCAGGAGCTGTGCGAGGACGGCTTCCTGCTGCGATACCGGCCGGGCGTGGGGTCGTCGGACGACGGGCTGCCCGGCCAGGAGGGCGCGTTCCTCGCCTGCTCGTTCTGGCTCGCGGATGCGCTGCACGGCATCGGTCGGCGCAAGGCGGCGACCGAGTTCCTGGAGCGGCTGATGGGGCTCGCCAACGACGTCGGCCTGCTGGCCGAGGAGTACGACCCGCGACTGCGGCGGCAGGTCGGCAACACGCCGCAGGCGTTCAGCCACCTCGGCCTCGTCAACGCCGCCCGGCACCTGTCGGGCGCGCGGTCGGCCGCGCCGGGGCTGCGCCAGCCGAGGGTCACCACAGAGAGGTCGGCACCGTGACCGGAAAGCGCACGCTCCTGATCGCCTCGAATCGCGGTCCGGTCCAGATCGTCGCCGGGCCGGGCGGGACGGGGGAGGTCCGCCGCGGCGGCGGCGGGCTGGTCAGCGGCATGCGATCGGCGCTGGCGTCCGTCGGCGGCCTGTGGGTCTGCGCCGCGCTGAACGACCGGGAGCGGGCCGCGGCGCGCCGGGCTCCTCAGGGCAACCTGCACGAGGTGGGCTACGACACCGGCGGCCTGGACGTGCGGATGCTGCCGATCGACCAGTCCACGTTCAACCGGGCGTACAACGGGGTGGCGAACTCGACCATCTGGTTCGTCAACCACCTGCTCTTCGACAGCGCGAACAAGCCCGTCTTCGATGCCGGCTGGCGGCGGCAGTGGGCGGCGTACGAGCGGTACAACGCGGCCTTCGCCGATGCCATCGCGCAGGAGGCCGCGCCGGGGGCGAAGGTGATGGTGCAGGACTACCACCTCGACGTGCTGCCACGGCAGCTGAGGGAGCGCCGCGACGACCTGCTGATCTCGCACTTCACGCACACCCCGTGGGCGCCGCCGGAGTACTTCCGGATGCTGCCGGACCAGGTCGCCCGGGAGATCCTCACCGGGCTGCTCGGTGCGGACCACGTGGGCTTCCACACGGCGCGGTGGGCGCGGGAGTTCATCGAGTGCTGCCGGTTGACGCTCGGCTGCGGGGTCGACCCGGACGCGCGGACCATCCGGTGGCAGGGGCGCACGGTCCGGGTCGGGCTGCACCCGCTCGGCACCGACGCGGCCGAGATGCGGGAGCGGGCCTCGCAGTCCGACGTCGAGGACGGCTTGCGGCAGCTGCGCGAGGTGGTGGGGGACCGGCGGGTGATCGCCCGGGTCGACCGCACCGAGCTGAGCAAGAACATCGTCCGGGGGCTGCACGCCTACCGGGAGCTGCTGCGGTTCCGGCCGGAGTGGCGGGAGCGCATCGTGCACGTGGCGTACGCCTATCCGTCGCGGAACGACCTGCCCGAGTACCGGGAGTACACCGCGGCGGTGCAGCGGGTCGGGAGGGAGATCGAGGAGGAGTTCGCCACCGACGACTGGACGCCGCTGCTGCTGGAGGTGGCCAACGACTACCCGGGATCGCTGGCGGCCCTGCGGATGGCGGACGTGCTGCTGGTCAACCCGGTCCGCGACGGGATGAACCTGGTCGCCAAGGAGGGCGTCGTGCTGTCCGAGCCGGGCTGCGCGGTGGTGCTCTCCCGGGACGCCGGGGTCGCGCAGGAGTACGGCGCGGACGCCGTGGTGGTGAACCCGTACGACGTCACGCAGACCGCGGAGGCATTGCACGACGCGCTGGACATGCCTGCCGACGAGCGGAAGGCGCGGTTCCGTCGCCTGGAGGCGGCGGCGACCGCGCTGCCCCCGGCGGAGTGGTTCCGCCAGCAGCTCGACGCCCTGGACCGACCGCCCGCAGACCCTGCTTGAGGTCCGCGCTTCGACCGTCGCCGCCGAGGTCGAGGAGCCCCGGCGGGGCAGGGCGCGAGTCGGCCGGCGGGAACGCGCGGCGGCTCTCAGGGTGTACAGGGGTCGGGCACAGGTGGCGCCCAGGATGCGGCCGGACGCTCGGAGCCCGAGGCCGCCGCCGTGGCGGCCCGGGGAAAGGGTCTGATCATGGGCGCTGCGACGGCACTGGCGATACGGCCGGGCCGGCCGGAGCCCGGTTTCGGCGACTGGACGTGGCCGGCGATCGGGACCGTCGCGCGACTGCTGACCACCGACCCGGCCCGGCTCGGCGACGCGGTCGAGGTGGTCACCGGCCAGCTCGAGGAGCTCGACCTGGCCGCGTCCCGCTTCCGCCCGGACTCCGAGGTGTCACGGCTCGCGTCCGGCCGGCCCACGCCGGTCTCGCCGCTGCTGTTCGCCCTGGTGCAGGCGGCGCTGCGGGCTGCCCGGCTGAGCGGCGGCGCGGTCGACCCGACCGTCGGCGGCTCGCTGGCCGCGCTCGGCTACGACCGGGACTTCGCCGCGGTGCCGGCCGACGACCCGGGCGCGCGCCTCGTGGTCCGGCGCGCGCCGGGCTGGCGGTCGGTGCAGGTGGATTCCGCCGCACGGACCGTACGGGTGCCGCCCGGGACCGTCCTGGACCTCGGCGCGACCGGGAAGGCGTGCGTCGCCGACCGGGCCGCGGTCGCCGCGGCCGAGGTGACCGGCTGCGGGGTCCTCGTGTCACTCGGTGGGGACATCGCGGTCGCCGGGCCACCGCCGGCCGAGGGCTGGCTGGTGCAGCTCGCGGACGACTCGGCCGCGGCGCCCGGCCCGGACCGGCCAGCGGTGCGGCTGCGCTGCGGCGGCCTGGCGACCTCGTCCACCGCCGTCCGCCGGTGGCGCCGCGGCGGCGCGTGGCTGCACCACCTGCTCGACCCGCTGACCGGTCTGCCGGCGGTGGGACCGTGGCGCACGGTCAGCGTCGCCGCGGGATCCTGCCTGGACGCCGACACGGCGGCGACGGCGACCGTGGTGCTCGGCGACGCGGGCGCGCCGTGGCTGGCCGGCGTCGGCCTGCCGGCCCGGCTGGTCGACCGCGGCGGCCGGGTGGTGCGGATCGGCGGGTGGCCGTCGTGAACGGCGTCGGCATCCTCTGGCTGGTCTCGCGCGCCACCGGGCTGGTCGCGTTCGCCCTGCTCACCGCGGCACTCGTGGCCGGAGCGGTGGCCACCGGGCCGACCGCCTCCCGGCGATGGCCGCGGTGGGCCCGGCAGTTGCTGCACCGCGACCTCGCCCTGCTCGCCGTCGGTGTGCTGGCCGTGCACATCTCCTCGGTGGTCCTCGACGGCTACGTGCCGATCGGCTGGCTGTCGGTCGTCGTGCCGTTCACGGCCGGATACCGCCCGCTGGCGGTCACCGCGGGAACGCTGGCCTTCGACACGATCCTGGTCGTGGTCGGCACCAGCCTGCTGCGGGCCCGACTCGGCTACCGCGCCTGGCGGGTCGTGCACTGGCTGGTCTTCCTCGCCTGGCCGCTGGCCGCGCTGCACTTCCTCGGCGTCGGCACGGACTTCGCCAGCTGGTGGGGGCGCGCGATCGCCGTCGTCGGGGTGCTGTGCGTCGCCGCGGCGCTGGTGATCCGCAGGCCCGCCGTCGCTCTTGCCGGAAGCCCGCGATGACCCGCCCGGCGACCACTGCGCAGGGACGGGGGTCGGTTGTGGACAGGCGGGTGACCGGGTTCGGCGGGACCGTCCGGCTGCTCGACCCGGCCGAGGCCGCGCCGGGCGTGCCGCCGCCTTCGCCGGGGCCCGACCGGGACCTGGTGGCGCTCGTCGAGCAGGCCGGGCTGGTGGGGCGCGGCGGCGGCGGCTTTCCCACGGCACGCAAGATGGCCGCGGTCGCCGGCCGCCGGCGGCCGGTGCTGGTCGCCAACGGCGCCGAGGGCGAGCCGCTCAGCCACAAGGACGAGGTGCTGCTCGGCACCGCGCCGCACCTGGTGCTCGCCGGGATCGCGCTCGCCGCCAGGGCGGTGGGCGCGCGGCAGGCCGAGTTGTGCCTGCACCGCGGCAGCCCGGCGCTCCCGGCCGTCCGGGCCGCGCTCGCCTCCCACCACGGTGCCGGCGTGCGGATCGGGCTGCGGCAGACGCCACGGCGGTACGTCGCGTCGGAGGAGTCCGCGCTGATCCGCTGGCTGTCCGGCGGCCCCGCCATGCCGACCTCCCGCCCGCCGCTGCCGGCGGAGCGCGGCGTCCGCGGCGCCCCGACGCTGGTGCTCAACGTGGAGACGCTCGCGGACGTCGCCCTGGTGGCCCGGCGCGGTGCGGCGTGGTACCGCTCGGTCGGGGACCCGAGCGAGCCGGGCACCCTGCTGGTCACCGTGGCCGGCGCCGTACCGGCCCCCGGGGTGGTCGAGGTGCCGACCGGGGTCGCGCTCGGTGAGGTGCTGGGGCTGGCCGGCGCCACACCGGAGTCGGTCGGCGCGGTGCTCGCCGGCGGTTTCGGCGGCGGATGGCTGTCCGGCGAGAGCGCGTGGCGGACGCCGCTGACGTACGCCGGGCTGCGGTCGGCCGGCGCCGCCCTCGGCCCGGGATTGCTCGCGGTCCTCCCGCCCTGGGCGTGCGGCGTGACCCAGACCTCCTCGATCGCGCGCTACCTGGCCGGCCAGAGCGCCGGGCAGTGCGGGCCGTGCGTCTTCGGGCTGCCCGGCATAGCCGGTGCGCTGGAAGCGGTGGGACGGGGCGACCGGCACGCGCCGGCCGCGGCGGCCGCCGCCGGGCGGTGGTCGGCCTCGGTGGCCGGCCGCGGTGCGTGCCGTCATCCCGACGGTACGGCGCGGATGGTCACCTCGGCGCTGCGCGTCTTCGCCGGGGACTTCGCCCGGCACGCGCGCGGCATCCCCTGCGCGGCCTCGCGCTCCGCTCCGGTGCTCGGCGTGCCCGGGCCGTCCGAGGAGGACTGGAGGTGAGCGCGGTGCGGTTGGAGGTGGACCGGATCGCCTGCCGCGGCCACGGCCTGTGCGCGGGGCTGCTGCCCGAGGCGGTGTCGCTGGACGAGTGGGGCTACCCCGTGCTGAGCGCCGCCGACCTGCCCGCGGAGCTCGACCGGACGGCACGCCGGACCGTGTCCGCCTGCCCGACCCTCGCCCTGCGCCTCGCGCCGTCGAGGAACCCGGCCCCGTCGAGGAACCCGGCCCCGTCGAGAAGCCCGGCCCCGTCAAGAAGAGGAGGTCCCCTGTGACCCCGCCCCATTCTGGTGCCGATCGGCCCGCCGAGCGGGACCGCACGCTGTCCCGGGTCCGCGTCACCACCGCCGTCGCCGGCGTGGGCGCCGTCGCGGTGACCGGCGCGCTCGCCGGCTGGCTCGGCCAGCCCGGCCAGGTGCACACCACATCCTCGTCGGGCTCCGGCACCACCGGCACCCCGAGCCCGACCGGCACCACGGGCGGCCTGTCCACCCCGACGCAGGCGCCCGGCGCCAGCGGCTCGAGCTCATCCGACAGCCAGCCACCGGTCGTCTCCGGCGGCTCGTAGGCGCGCGGTTCGACTCGGCTCAGCCGGGAATGCTGCGGCCTCGACGGACGGGAGGAACCATGTCCGAGGCACGGGAGCAGGTTGGGCGACGCATCGTGGTCGGCGTCGACGGTTCGGAGGAGTCGCAGGCCGCCTTGCGCTGGGCGGCCGGGGAGGCGGAGCTGCACGGTGCCGAACTGGAGGCCGTGTACGCCTGGGAGCCGCCGCTGCGGCTGCCCCTCGTCAGCGCCCCCGCCAACCCGCTGATCGGCTCCGCCCAGGTGGACACGAGGGTGCTGGCCCGGCGCGCCGAGGAGACGCTGGAGGCCGCGCTGGACCAGGTCTTCGGCGAACAGCGGCCCGGCTACGTGACGCCGGTGGTCCTCGAAGGCCCCGCCGCGGCGGTGCTGCTCGACCAGTCGCTGCATGCGGACCTGCTCGCCGTCGGCTCGCGCGGTCACGGCGGCTTCAAGGGACTGCTGCTCGGGTCGGTGACCGAGCAGTGCGTACGGCACGCGCGCTGCTCGGTCGTCGTGGTCCGCCCGCAGGGCTCGGCCGCGGCGCGCTGAGGTCGCCGGGGGCGCCGCCGGCGGGTGTCGCCGGAACGGTCACCGGAGGATCGCGGGCTGGTCGATCAGCCACAGCCAGGTGCCGTCCGGCTGGCGCCGGGCGACCTCGGCGGTGGCATCACCTCCGGCGAGGCGGGTCGAGGTGAGCGCGAGGTCGCCGTTGCGGATGGCCGGCTGTTGCTCACCCGGTGTCAAGGTGGGCTTCGTGGCCAGCAGGTCCGCGTACACCCGGCGGATCGTCACGTGGCCGGAGCTGAGCTGGCCGGCCGGGAAGGCCAGAACCGCTCCGGGCTCGTAGAGCGCGACCAGGCCGTCGAGATCGCCGGCGTTCGCACGCTCGACGAACAACCGCCCGAGATCCTCGGGCTCCCTGGCTGGCTGGTGTCCTCCGGTGGGCATCGTTCCGTCCTGTCCAGGCTCGATCTGTGCAGGTCCGGGCCCGATGGTTCCAGCAGGGTCCGACAGGACCGGAGTCCGACGGACGGCCGGCCCCGGGTGGAATGGCCGGGGGGGCAAGATTCTTGCCGCTAGGAGGCCGGACGAGGCCAGAGGGCGGTGACCTGGGTGAGCAGGCGTGGCTGGACACTGTTCGCGGCGATGTCCGTGATCTGGGGCATCCCGTACCTGCTCATCAAGGTCGCGGTCGACGAGATCGCGCCGTCCACGCTCGTGCTCGTCCGCACGTCGCTCGCCGCCGCGTTGCTGCTGCCGATCGCGTTCGCGCGCGGGCAGGTGCGCCCCGTGCTGGCGCGCTGGCGGCCGTTGCTGGTCTACACGGCGATCGAGATCTGCGTGCCATGGGTGCTGCTCGGCTTCGCCGAGCAGCGGCTGTCCAGCTCGCTCACCGGCCTGCTCGTCGCCGCGGTGCCGATGGTCGGCGCGGTGCTGGCCCGGTTCGGCCCCGACCACGAGCCGCTCGGGGCGCGGCGGCTGCTCGGCCTGCTCACCGGCATCGCCGGGGTCGCGGCGCTCGTCGGGTTCGAGGTGGGCGCGGGCGACATGAGGGCTGTTGCCGCCGTCGCGGTGGTCGCCGTCGCGTACGCGGTCGGCCCGATGATCCTGGCCCGAAGCCTCGGCGACCTGCCCGGGCTCGGGGTCGTCGCGGTGTCGCTCGGCCTGGCCGCGGTGGCGTACCTGCCGGCCGGTCTGCTGCAGGCGCCGCACCGGTGGCCCAGCGGTCGCGCCCTCGCCGCGGTCGCGGGGCTCGCCATCGTCTGCACGGCGGTCGCCTTCCTGCTGTTCTTCGAGCTCGTCGCGGAGGTGGGACCGGCCCGCTCGGTCGTGATCACCTACGTCAACCCGGCGGTCGCGGTGCTGCTCGGCGTGCTGGTCCTGGGCGAGTCGTTCAC
>DASPYH010000276.1:0-2968 GCA_035636875.1 Mycobacteriales bacterium
CCACCCCGGCGGTACCGGGTCGACCCCGCCGGCCCTGACGGTGTGGACCGGCCCCGCCGACCACCCATCCGACGTCCGCAGTGGACTGGAGCGCTGACCGTGAACCTGAACCTGCCCACCGTCACCCTCGATCCCGGCCGCGCCCGCGGCTGGCTGACCGAACCCGCCGAGCAGGACCCGGCGGAGACCAACGCCGAGTACTGCGGGGTCACCGACATCGATCCGCCGTTCGGGTGGGAGTCCGACCACTTCCTCGCCCGCGCCGACGACCTCATCGCCGTGGCCAGCCGCGCCCGGCTGTTCGGCCCCGGCGCCGGCCTGCAGCTGTACCTGTCCGCCGACCACGACGGCGTCACCGACGGCGGCCTGCTGGTGGTGTCCGTCCACCCGCCGGCCGGGCGGCCGGCGCTGCGGGTCGCCTCCCACCACCTCGATTATGCCGACCTCATCTGGGACACCGCCCAGACCGGGCTGGACGCGGCGGTCGGCGTGCTCCGCGCGGCCGCCGCCACCGCCGCCGCGGTGCTCGCGCACGCCCGGCGCGCGCTCACCGGCCCGGCGGCGGGCGGCGACGGGCGAGGCCGACCGGCGATGACCAGCACCCCCGGCACCTGCGCGCGGTGCGGCACCGAGACGGCCGCCCGCTGGCACGGCGCACCCTGGTGCCCCGGATGCAGGATCCAGCTGGTGCGGCACGAGCCCACCGGCGAGTGGGTCAGCCACGCCGAACTCGAGCGCCGCCGCCGCCAGGCCCGCGACGCAGCCGCCGTCGAGGCGACCCGCCGGGTCGCGCTCGACGCGCTGCCCGCGGCCCACGCCCGCATCCCGCGGCATTGGCGGGCCACCGTGGACCCGCCGCCACCCGGCGCGACCTGGGCGCTGACCATCGCCCCCGCAGCCGGGCCGGTCGACGTGGCCGCCCAGCTGACCCCGCCGCACTCCGGCCGCGGCTGGCAGGTGCGGATCCACCACCGCACCGGGCAGGTGGGGTACCCGCTCTACACCCCGGGCGGCGCGCAGGCCGCCCAGTTCGGGGGCCTCGCCGACGCGGTCGACGCCGCCGTCGCCGCGCTCCTCCTCGAAACCGACAAGGGCGGCCGGTAGCCGCCGCCGACCGGCGTGCGGCCGCGGAATCCGGCATCCACGGCCGGCCAACCCGCGTCGTCGCGGCTGCGCCCGCGGCGTCCGCCGCGGGCGGCGGCCCACACCGACACCGCCGACGAAAAGCGTCTCCGGGCCGACCGGCCGCACCACCAGAACCGATCACCCACCCGTAGGCGGACCCGGCCGAGCGCATCACCGCCCGGCCAGGTCCTTGGCAACCAGGAGAAAGGACCTCCCGATGCCCGACCGCATCCAACCACCGAGGCTCGCCACCTCCGGCCGGCGAGCCCACGCGACCGCCGTCCTGCAGACCGCCGCGACACAGGCCCTGCCGGACCTGCCCGCCGCGACGGTCGTGATCGACCTCCTCGACGCCGTCACCACCGCGGCGCTGCGGTCCGTCGGCGTCGGCGGCGACGACGCCCGCGCGGTCCTGACCGCCGTGTGGGCCGACCCGAACGGCCCGCGGCAGTGAGCGCGGGAGCGTTCGGCGACCGCGCCGACGTCCACCCCGCCATGCTGCGCCGGGTCGGCGCGGGCGATCCCACCCCGGTCGTCCGGCCGCCGCGACGACCCACCCCCGCACGCTCGCACCCGACGCCGATATGGACCGTCCGCGTCCACCCGGAGGTCTGGTCGCTGGCGCTGACGCTGGCCGGCGGCGACGTCCGCCGGCTGGTCGTCGCGTCCCCGACGGAGGTCTACGTCGACCTCCCCGTGGAACTGGCCGACCGGATCCGGGCCGAGCGCACCCGCCCGGGCGACGCCGACGCGGACACCGCGCGGCCGCGCCCGGCCCGGCGGAGGCGCCGGCCGGGCCGATGACCCGCTCGCACCCGGCCGGCCCAGCGGCCGTGGCGGCGAAGGGCTGCCTGAGAAGCGGGTGACCACGCCCGACCGCGCAAATCCACCGTCCAAGAAGGCGAGCCCGGCGCGGCGACTGCACCGCCGGCCGGGCTCTGAGGCACACGGAGGAACCCGTGCACCCTGTCCCCATCCTGCCCGACCCGTTCGCCATCGACGCGCTGGCCCGCGTCACCCACACCGTCGCGACGGCCACCAGCCCCACGATCGCGCTCGCCACCGCCGACGTGGCGTCCGTGCTCGCCGCGCTCTGGCAGACCCACGCCAGGCTGATCCTGATCCGCGCCGCGCGCTGACCCCGGCCCGACCGGGCGGAGCCCGCCACCCGGTCACGGTGGCGGGCTCCGCCGCCTTTGCGGCACGCCCGCTTCAACCCGGCCTCCTCGGCCGGCGACCGCCACCCGCCGCCGCAGCTCGGCGTCCACCGCCGCGGCGAACTCGTGCCCGGTCCAGCCGAGCGCGGCGATCACCTTCCACAGGGTGGTCAGCCGGACCTCGACGTGCCGGGCCAGCCGGCCCTCCGCCCGCGCCACCTCGGTCCGGGACGTGCCGGCACGCTCGGCCACCGCCTGCTGCGACAGGCCGAGGTCGGCCCGCCGCCCGTCCAGCACACCCGCCACCGCGTCGAGGAACATCAGCTCCTCGACGGTCAGCCTGTCCAGCCGGCGGGTCACAGCGGCGGCAGCCCGTCCGGCGCGACCAGCTCGGCCAGCGGGACCCCGAGCCCACGGGCCGCGACCCGCCGCAGCAGCCGGACCGACACGGTCGGGTCCCCGTACTCGATCTTGCGGTAGGTCGGCAGCGACACCCCCGCCCGGTTCGCCACCACCCGCTGGGTCAGGTTCCTCCTGGTGCGCTCGACGGCGAGCCGGCGGCCCAGCGCCGCCAGCCACGCCGCCTCGCCCTCGGTGCAGTCGGCCACAGGCGAAGCCTGCCCGCGGCGCCGCCCGGGGCGCGTGGCCCGGACGGGGCGGATTCGGTGACCGACAGCAGACAGGCC
>DASPYH010000277.1:0-5017 GCA_035636875.1 Mycobacteriales bacterium
CCATGGTCCGGTCCGGGTCGTCGGCGGAGTCGGAGTCGGCCCCCGCCCCGGCCTCGGCCCCGGCCTCGGCGGGCGCACCGGCACCGGTCGGCTCGACCTCGGTCTCCCGGGGACCCGGGTGGCGCAGGAAGTAGATCAGCGCCCCGGCGAACACGACGATCGAGGTCCAGACGTTCAGGCGGACGCCGAAGATGGTGTTGGCGGTGTCGATGCGCAGCATCTCGATCCACACCCGACCGGCCGTGTAACCCATGACGTACAGCGCGAAGACCCGACCGCGACCGAGCTTGAACCGCCGGTCGACCAGCACCAGCGCGCCGGCGAGGCCGAGGTCCCAGAGGGACTCGTAGAGGAAGGTCGGGTGGTACGTCGAGACGCCGGGGACCGTGTTGGGCCGGTCCGGGTCGATCTTCAACCCCCACGGCAGGCTCGTCGGCTTGCCGAACAGCTCCTGGTTGAACCAGTTTCCCCAGCGTCCGATCGCCTGCGCGACCGCGATCCCGGGGGCCACCGCGTCCGCGTACGGCGGGAGCTTGATCCCGCGGCGCCGGCAGCCGATCCACGCGCCCACGCCGCCGAGCGAGATGGCGCCCCAGATCCCCAGGCCGCCCTCCCACACCCGCAGCGCGTGCCACGGGTTCCGGCCCGCGCCGAAGTAGAGCTGCCAGTCGCTGATCACGTGGTAGAGCCGGCCGCCGACCAGCCCGAACACGACCGCCCAGACGGCGATGTCGGAGACGGTCCCAGGCTTGCCGCCGCGCGCCACCCAGCGTTTCTCGCCGATCCAGATCGCGGCGATGATCCCGGCGATGATGCACAGCGCGTACGCCCGGATCGGGATCGGCCCGAGGTGCCAGACGTTGTCGTGGGGGCTCGGCAGGGAGGCGAGGATCGCGGCAGGCACGCGGCCGAGTCTAAGCATGCGGCCTCGGCCGCCGGCTGCGGCACCCGCCTCACCGTGGCGTCCGGCGCGAGACCCGCCCACTGCCAGCACGGTGCGCTCGCCGCCCACCCGCCGCACCGGCAGACCCGCGGCACCGGTCCACCGCGGCACCTGCCCGCTCGGCACCGGCGGACCCTGTCGCCGCCCGCCGGTGGCGTTTACTGTTCCGGCATGAAAGACGTGCGGCGGGCCACGGCAGCGATCATCTCCGACCCCGAGGGCCGCATCCTGCTGGTCCAGCACGCGAGCGGCCAGCGCCGCTGGGGACTGCCCGGCGCCCGGCTCGGGCCCGCCGAGCTCCCGGTCGAGGCGATCGTGCGCGAGGTCCGCCGCGAGACCGGCCTGGAGACCAGGGTGGTCGACCTGCTCGGCCTCTACCACCTCTCCGGCGGCCTGGACGGCGACGAGGAGGAGCTGCCGGACGTCCTGACGTACGCGTTCCGCTGCGAGATGATCACCGACGAGGCCGTGCTGAACGGGCGGGGGCGGATCTGCGACCTCGGCTGGTACACGCCCGTCGACGTGCCCAACCCGGTGACCGTCACCGCCCACGCCGCGCTGGACGACTGCGGAGCGGGACGCGCCGGGGTCGTGCGCGACCTGGCTCGCTGAGCGCGCGGCACCGATGCGCGCGGTGGTGCTGCGGCGGCACGGCGGTCCCGAGGTGCTCGAGGTCGTGGACCGACCCGACCCTGAGCCGGGACCCGGCGAGCTGCTGGTCGACGTCGGCGCGGCCGGCGTCAACTTCATCGACGTCTACCACCGCACCGGCGCGTACCCGGTTGAGCTGCCGTTCGTGCTCGGCAGCGAGGCCGCCGGCACGGTCGCCGCGGTCGGTGAGGGTGTCCTCGGGATCGAACCCGGCGACCGGGTGGCCTGGGCGATGCGGCCGGGGGCGTACGCGCAGCGGGCCGTCGTGCCCGCTGCCGTCGCCGTGCCGGTGCCGGCCGGCGTGCCGGACGAGGACGCCGCCGCGCTGCTGCTGCAGGGCATGACCGCGCACTACCTGACCCACTCGACGTACCCGGTGCAGCCCGGCGACACGGTGCTCGTACACGCCGGGGCGGGCGGCACCGGCCAGCTGATCACCCAGTTCGTCCGGCTGCGTGGCGGCGACGTGATCGCGACCGTGTCGACCGAGGAGAAGGAGCGGCTGGCCCGGGAGGCCGGTGCCGCCGAGGTGATCCGCTACGACCGGAAGGACGTGGTCGAGGAGGTCCGCCGCATCACCCGAGGAGCGGGCGTCGCCGCCGTCTACGACGGAGTCGGTGCGGCGACGTTCGACGCCAGCCTTGCCAGCCTGCGCCCGCGCGGGATGCTCGCGCTCTTCGGTGCCTCCAGCGGGCCGGTGCCGCCGGTCGACCCGCAGCGGCTCAACTTTGGTGGCTCGCTGTTCCTGACCCGCCCGACCCTCGCGCACTACATGGCGTCCCGGGAGGAGCTGCTGGAACGCTCGTCCGCGGTGCTGGAAGGGCTTGCGTCCGGGGACCTCCGGGTGCGCGTCGGCGGGCGCTACGGCCTGGACGAGGTCGGCAGGGCGCACGAGGACCTGGAGAGCCGGCGCACGACCGGGAAGCTGATCGTCCTGCCCGACTGACGACGCGGGGCCGGATGGTCACCCCCCTCCAGCCCACCTCGCCGGCGTTCAGTGCGCCGGGCGGCGCACGCCCCCGGCCAGCTCGGCCGCGAGCGCGCGGACGCCGGCCACGGCGGCGTCCGGGCTGGCGGCGGCGAGGATCTCCCGGACGAACGCCGACCCCACGATCACGCCGTCGGCGTACCCGGCCACCTCCGCGGCCTGGTCGCCGCTGGACACCCCGAGCCCGACCGCGACCGGCTTGTCGGTGACCTCGCGGACCCGGGCCACCAGCCGCGGCGCCCGGTCGCTGGTCCGCTCCCTCGCCCCGGTCACGCCCATCACCGAGGTCGCGTAGACGAACCCGCGGCACAGCGAGGAGATCCGGCGTACCCGCTCGTCCGTGGACGACGGCGCGACCAGGAACACCGGGTCGAGGCCGTGCGCATCCGCCGCCGCGAGCCAGGGGCCGGCCTCCTCCGGGGTCAGGTCGGGGGTGATCACGCCCGCTCCCCCGGCCGCGGCGAGGTCGACCGCGAAACGGTCGACGCCGTACTGCTCGACCGGGTTCCAGTACGTCATCACCAGGGCGGGCGCACCGGTCCTGGCCACCGCCTCGACGGTCCGCAGCACGTCCGAGGTCGTCGTTCCGGCGGCCAGGGCCCGCTCGACCGCGGTCTGGATCACCGGGCCGTCCAGGACCGGGTCCGAGTACGGCAGGCCGACCTCGACGACGTCCACGCCGGCCTCGACCATCGCAGCGAGCGCGGCGACGGCGCCGGCCACCGAGGGCAGTCCCGCCGGCAGGTAGCCGATCAGGACCCCGCGCGCCTCGGCCCGGGCGTTGGCGAACGTCTCCTCGAGCCGGGTGCCGCTCACCGTCCGCCCCGCGCGGTCGGCAGCGTCCGGACCTTGCTCTGAGGGCCCGCGTGGGCCCTCACAGCAAGCCGAACCAGCGCGCGGCGGTGTCCATGTCCTTGTCGCCGCGGCCGGACAGGCACATCAGCACCAGCCGGTCCCGGCCGAGCTCGCGGGCCACCTCCACGGCGCCGTGCACGGCGTGCGCGGTCTCGATCGCGCAGAGGATCCCCTCGGTGTGCGCGAGCAGCTTCAGCGCCTCCATCGCCTGCGCGTCGCTGACCGGCCGGTACGCGGCCCGGCCGGTGTCGTGCAGCCAGGCGTGCTCCGGCCCGACGCCCGGGTAGTCCAGCCCGGCCGAGATCGAGTGGGTGGGCAGGGTCTGCCCGTTCGGGTCCTGCAGCAGGTAGGTCCGCATGCCGTGCAGCACCCCGGGGCGGCCGCCGGACAGCGTCGCCGCGTGCAGCGCCCCCTCGACCCCCTCACCGCCTGCCTCGTAGCCGACCAGCGCCACCTCGGGGTCGGGCACGAAAGCGGTGAAGATGCCCATCGCGTTGGAGCCGCCGCCGACGCAGGCGGTGACCGTGTCCGGCAGCCGGCCGGTCAGCTCCAGCACCTGCCGCCGCGCCTCGTCGCCGATCACCCGCTGGAAGTCGCGGACCAGCATCGGGAACGGGTGCGGCCCCATCACCGAGCCGATCACGTAGTGCGTCGTCTCGACGTTGGTCACCCAGTCCCGCATCGCCTCGGTGATCGCGTCCTTCAGCGTGCGCGACCCGGTGCCGACCACGACCACGTCGGCGCCGAGCATCCGCATCCGGGCGACGTTGAGCGCCTGCCTGCGGGTGTCCTCCTCGCCCATGAACACCACGCAGTCCAGCCCCAGGTACGCGCAGGCCGTGGCGGTGGCCACGCCGTGCTGGCCGGCACCGGTCTCCGCGATCACCCGGGTCTTGCCCATCCGCCGGGCCAGCAGCGCCTGGCCGAGCGCATTGTTCAGCTTGTGCGAGCCGGTGTGGGCAAGGTCCTCGCGCTTGAGCAGGATCCGCGCGCCGCCCGCGTGCGCGCTCAGCCGCACCGCGTCGGTCAGCGGGGTCGGACGGCCGACGTACGTGTGCAGCAACCGGTCGAGCTCGGCGGTGAACGCCGGGTCCCGGCTGGCCGCCTGGTACGCCACCGCCAGCTCGTCCAGCGCCGCGACCAGCGCCTCCGGCACGAAGCGGCCGCCGTACGGGCCGAAGTGCCCGGCACGGTCCGGCAGGGCGCTCATCATGTCGCTCACCCCGCCGAGTGTGCAGGCCCGGCGCCGCGACCGCTCCCGCGGCCGGCCGCCCAGGCTCGGTCCGGCCCGATCGTGTTCCCGGCGGCCCGCTCAGCGGTCATGGGCGGGACGCGGGGTCGCCGGGTGCGATCCCGCCGTCACCAGCTCGGCGACGGCCTGGCGCGGGCTGGACTTGGTCACGATGCCCTCGCCGACCAGGACCGCGTCCGCGCCGGCACCGGCGTAGGCGATCAGGTCGTGCGGGTCGCGCACGCCGGACTCGGCGATCTTGAGCACCCAGCTGGGCAGGCCGGGAGCGATCCGCTCGAAGACGCTGCGGTCGACCTGGAGGGTGCGCAGGTCGCGGGCGTTGACGCCG
>DASPYH010000278.1:0-2999 GCA_035636875.1 Mycobacteriales bacterium
GCCGCCGGCAACGGTGAGCAGCGCGATCGGGTCGGCCGCAAACGGCCGGGCCCGGCGCAGCGCGTTCCGGATCGCCGCCGCCTTCCGCATCCACCCGGCGTCGTTGACCCCGGTGCCGCGGCCGACCACCTGCGCAGGCTCGACGTCGGCGACGGCGGCGACCAGCACCGCGGCGGGCGTGGTGTTGCCAATGCCCATGTCCCCCGGAATCAGCAGGTCGGCGCCGCCGTCGACCTCCTCGTCGGCGAGTGCGATCCCGGCCGCGAACGCCCGCTCCGCGTCGGCCGGGGTCAACGCGTCTTGCCGATCGATGCGGCCACTGCCACGCCGCACCTTGTGTCCGGACACCTCGGCCGGAGTGTCGGCCGCGACCGCGAGGTCCACCACCCGCACGGTCGCCCCCGCCAGGCGGGCGAGCACGTTCACTCCGGCGTTCCCGGACAGGAACACGCCGACCATCTGGGCGGTGACCTCCGCCGGGTACGCCGAGACGCCGGCCGCGGCGACGCCGTGGTCGCCGGCGAAGACGACCACCCGGACCCGTTCGGGGTCCCGAGGGGGCGAGACCCCTTGTGCGGCGGCCATCCAGACGGCGAGGTCCTCGAGCCGGCCGAGCGCCCCCGCCGGCTTGGCCAGCCGGGCCAGCCGGGCCCGGGCGGCGGCCGCTGCCTCCGCATCGGGCGCCTGGATCCGGGCGGCGAGCGCATCGACGTCCAGCCGCGCGGTCACGGGTCCGCTCCGTGGGGGCCGGGGCGGGACGCCGCCCGACCGGCCGCCGGCCGAAGCGGAACGGGCACTCCGGCGACGAGCAGGACCACCTCGTCGGACCCGGCGGCGAGCCGGGCGTTGAGCCGACCCAGCTCGTCCCGAAACAGCCGACCCGCCCGGGTCATCCGCACCACGCCGCCGCCCACCTCGTTCGACACCGCCACGACCCGTCCGCGCGCCGCCCGCCAGGCTGCCACCAGGTCCTCGGCCCGGGCCCGCACCTCAGGCAGAGCCGCCGGGTCGTCCCACGCGCCGGCCCGGTCAAGCGCCTGCGTCAGCCAGTTGCCGATGTCGTCGACCAGCACCGCTCCCTCCGCCGACCGCAGCTCGGCGTCCACATCCGCCGTCTCCACCGTCCGCCAGGCGGCGGGCCGCCGGGCCCGGTGGGCGGCCAGCCGCTGCGTCCACTCCGGATCGTCCGAACCGGACGGTCCGGTGGCCACGTACGTGACCGCTGTTTCCGCCAGCAGGACCGCCTCCGCCCACGATGACTTCCCGGCGCGGGCCCCGCCCAGCACCAGCGTCCGCCGCGGCCTTTCGCCGGCGCCCGCTGGAGCAGACAGTGTGCCGGGGACTTCGACGACATCGCCGTCCCTTGGCAGCACAGCCCCCCACGCTGCCAGCCGGGTGGCGAGCTCGCCCGGCGGCGGGTTCCGGTGGCCCAGGTGCACGGCGATCACACGGGTCCCGTCGGCGACGGCGCCGGCCCGGCGGAGCGCCGCGACCGCGAGCGGGAAGGTCGCCAGGTCCAGGTGGCCGGTGCCATGGTCGGTCACCGTGCCGAACGTCTCCTCCAGCAGCACCAGCCCGTACGCCCTCCCGGTTACCGCGGCCAGCGCGCCGTCCGGAGGCGGACCGGTGTCGGTCGCATAGAGCAGCCGGGCACCGTCCGGCCCAGTCACGTCCCAGAGCAGGGCGCCGTCCTCGTGCGCCGCCGGCAGCGCCCGCATCTCGTATCCGCCCTGCCGCAGCACCCCGCCCGGCGACACCGGCCGCCACCGAACCGGCTCGTCCGGCCCGACCCACTCTCGGCACAGCGCCAGCGCATCGGGCGTCCCCACCACGTCGAGTGGCTCGCCCCGGTCGGCCCACCGCCGCCACAGCAGCGCCGCCGGGCCGACGTGGTCTGGATGGGCGTGGGTGAGCAGCAGGTGGCGCACGCGGTGCAACGACACCCCGAGCCGGGCCGCGGTGCGCGGCGCGTCCGGCCCGCAGTCGAGCAGCAGGACGTCGTCGACCAGGGCGGACGTGTTCCCCCGGATGTCGTCGGTGCCGCGGACGGCGGTGCAGGAGGCGCAGGTGCAGAACGGGTTCGGCCAGCCGTCGGCGCTGCCGGTCCCGAGCAGAACCACCCTCACCGGCGCCGCCGGTGGCGGTCGGGCAGGCGGGACACGGCGGAGGAGACCACAGCCGCCGTGCCCGCGTCAAAGGCGCCGCAGCCGACGGGAGACGCTTGCCGCGCCCGAGCGTGCTGCTCTACCTTCGCAACGCCCGCACTCGATGTGCGGGCGCCACGACTGTCAGCGAAGTCCGGTCCAATCCCAGCGCTGTCCCGCAACTGTGACGCCCCCTCGGGGGACGAGCCAGGTCGCCTGCGTCGTGGGGAGCTGACCCCGGCGCCCACACCTGTCGTACCTCGGCCGAGAGTCCCGGGAGGACCTCGACGTCGTCGCCGGTCCTGGGCAGGCTGGACCTGACCGCTCTCGCCGACCGGCTCGCGCTGCTGTCCGGCGGCCGGACGATCGCGGCCGGCACCGCCGCCCAGGTGCTCACCGAGCAGATGCTCAGCGTGGCGTACGACGCCCCGGTACGCGTGCTGACCCAGCCGGACGGCACGCTGGCGGTGCTGCCTATCCGTGCCGCCGGGCGAGCCCGACCCCCGGGTGGAGGGGCGGGCCATACCTGGGGCTGATGTGGGCGGCGAGGAGCGGTCCTAGAGTCGGGCCGTGCGACAGCCGGCCTGGACGTCGCGAGGCGACGGATGGTTCGCCTGGGTCGCCGCGGCTTTGGCCGGACTGATCGGCGTGCTGGGGTCCGTCGCGGCGACGGGTCCGGCGGCCCGGGTCGAGGTGGCAGTCCTGTCGGCGGTCACCGCGGCCGGCTTCCTCGTCGCCGGCCGGCGGCGGCTGCCGACTCCGGTCCTCGCGGCGTGGACGTTCACCCCGGCGATCGTGCTGGCGCTGCGCGAGCGGAGCGAGGGCACGATGTTCCTGCTCATCGTCGCGCTGAGC
>DASPYH010000279.1:0-8758 GCA_035636875.1 Mycobacteriales bacterium
CTCGGCCGGCGTTCCGGTGGCCACCACCCGACCGGAGTCGATGACGACCACGTCGTCCGCGAGCCGCTCCGCCTCGTCCATGTGGTGGGTGGTCAGCACGACGGTCACCCCGTCCGCCCGCAGGTGCTCCACCACCGCCCAGGTCGCGTGCCGGGCCTGCGGGTCCAGTCCCGCGGTCGGCTCGTCCAGGAAGACCAGCTCGGGGCGGCCCACCACCGCCATGGCGAGCGACAGCCGCTGCTTCTGCCCGCCGGACAGCCGCTTGTACGGCGTCCGCGCCGCCGCGGACAGTCCGAGCCGGTCGAGCAGCGCATCCGGGTCCAGCGGCCGCGCCGCGTACGCGGCGAGCAGCCGGAGCAGCTCGCCCGCCCGGGCACCCGGGTAGCCCCCGCCACCCTGCAGCATCACCCCGACCCGGGGCCGGAGCGCGCGAGCGTCGGCGGCCGGGTCGAGCCCGAGCACCCGGACCCTCCCCGAGTCCGGCCGGCGGTAGCCCTCGCAGACCTCCACGGTGGTCGTCTTTCCGGCCCCGTTCGGCCCCAGCAGCGCCAGCACGGTGGCCGGCTCGACCGACAGTGACAGCCCGGCTACGGCGACGGTCGAGCCGTACCGTTTGACCAGCTCGTGCACCTCGACCGCCGGCTCTCCCACGCTGCCAGGGTAGGAGCGTGACGACGGACACGCCCCGGAGGGGTGGAGGTGCGGGCGGCCGCCGATATACGTAACATGGACGGTGTGAAAATAGCCCGGCCCGCGCCGACGCGAGACGAGGTGGCCCGCCTGCTCCTGGAGCAGGGCCCGGCCACCGCGGCCGCGCTCGGCGAGCGCCTGGGCATCAGCCCGACCGCGGTCCGCCGGCACCTGGATGCGCTCGTCGCCGACGGCCTCGCCGTCGACCGCGAGCAGCGCCCGCTGGCCGGCCGGCAGCGCGGCCGGGGGCGGCCGGCCCGGGAGTTCCTGCTCACCGACGCCGGGCGCGCCTCATTCCCGCACGCGTACGACGGCCTGGCCACGGCGGCGCTGCGTTACCTCGCGGAGACCGCCGGCGAGTCGGCGGTCGCCGCGTTCGCCGAGCGGCGGGTCGGCATCGTCGAGGAGCGGCACGGCGCCGAGGTCCGGGCGGCGGACCCGGCCGACCGGATCGCGGCCCTCGCCGACGCGCTGACCAGCGAGGGTTACGCTGCCTCGGCCCACGACCTGGGTGCCGGTGGCCAGCTCTGCCAGCACCACTGCCCGGTGGCGCACGTGGCCGCCGAGTTCCCCCAGCTCTGCGAAGCGGAGACGCGGGCGTTCGAGCGGCTGCTCGGCACGCACGTCCAACGCCTGGCCACCATCGCCCGCGGCGACGCGGCCTGCACCACGTACATCCCCACCGGCAAGCGCACCACCACCCTGGATTCCCCGCTCGGGAGGACGCGAGCATGACCACCCTGACCCAGGACGAGCAGATCGAGCAGCTGTCTCGATACAAGTTCGGCTGGTCGGACTCCGACGTCGCCGGCTCCTCGGCCCGCCGTGGCCTGTCCGAGGACGTCGTCCGCGACATCTCGGCGCGCAAGTCGGAGCCGGACTGGATGCTCAGCCTGCGCCTGAAGGGGCTGAGACTGTTCACCAAGAAGCCGCTGCCCACCTGGGGCGCCGACCTCGCCGACATCGACTTCGACAACATCAAGTACTTCGTCCGCTCCACCGAGAAGCAGGCGGCGAGCTGGGACGAGCTGCCCGACGACATCAAGTCCACCTACGACCGGCTCGGCATCCCGGAGGCGGAGAAGCAGCGCCTCGTCGCGGGCGTCGCCGCGCAGTACGAGTCTGAGGTCGTCTACCACAAGATCCGCGAGGACCTCGAGGCCCAGGGCGTGATCTTCCTCGACACCGACACCGGCCTCAAGGAGCACCCGGAGCTGTTCAAGGAGTACTTCGGGACCGTCATCCCGGTCGGCGACAACAAGTTCGCCGCGCTCAACTCGGCGGTCTGGTCCGGTGGGTCGTTCATCTACGTGCCGAAGGGCGTGCACGTGGAGATCCCGCTGCAGGCCTACTTCCGGATCAACACCGAGAACATGGGCCAGTTCGAGCGGACCCTGATCATCGTCGACGAGGACGCGTACGTGCACTACGTCGAGGGTTGCACCGCGCCGATCTACTCGTCGGACTCGCTGCACTCCGCCGTGGTCGAGATCATCGTGAAGAAGAACGCCCGCTGCCGCTACACGACCATCCAGAACTGGTCGAACAACGTCTACAACCTGGTCACCAAGCGGGCGATCGCGCACGAGGGCGCGACCATGGAGTGGATCGACGGCAACATCGGCTCGAAGGTCACGATGAAGTACCCGTCGGTGTGGCTGGTCGGCGAGCACGCCAAGGGCGAGGTGCTCTCGATCGCCTTCGCCGGCGAGGGGCAGCACCAGGACGCGGGCGCCAAGATGGTGCACGTCGCGCCGCACACATCCTCGACGATCATCAGCAAGTCGGTGGCCCGCGGCGGCGGCCGCACCTCGTACCGCGGCCTGGTGCAGGTCGACGAAGGCGCGGTGGGTGCTCGCTCGACGGTCAAGTGCGACGCGCTGCTGGTCGACGCGATCAGCCGCTCGGACACCTACCCGTACGTGGACGTCCGCGAGGACGACGTGGCGATGGGGCACGAGGCGACCGTGTCCAAGGTGAGCGAGGACCAGCTCTTCTACCTGATGAGCCGGGGCCTGTCCGAGGACGAGGCGATGGCGATGATCGTGCGCGGCTTCGTCGAGCCGATCGCCCGCGAGCTGCCGATGGAGTACGCGCTGGAGCTCAACCGGCTGATCGAGCTGCAGATGGAAGGGGCCGTCGGCTGATGCCCGCACCTCAGCGCGCCGGCAGCGCCGCCGGCGACGGCACGACGCTGCCCGCTGCTGGCGACACAGCGGCCGAGCGCGCGGGCGAGGCGGCGCCGGCCGGGATCGAACGCGGCACCGGGCCGGTCGACGACTCGGCCGCGGCGCTGGCGGGCGAGCTGTTCGGGCCGGGCGTGGGCGCGCAGGCCGGCCCCCCGACCCGGCCGGCCAGGGCGACGCAGGTGCCGCCCGGCGCCCACTCGCACGGCGGAGCGAACCGGCCACGCCCGCTGGCCGAGCGATTCACCTCGACGAACCCGGACGCCTTCGGGATGCCCACCGGCCGGGAGGAGGACTGGCGGTTCACCCCCCTGGCCCGGCTGCGTGACCTGCTCGACCCGTTCGAACCGGACGGCACGCTGAGCATCGAGGTCGACGCGCCCGCCGTGGTCGAGGACCGGGAGGTCCCGGCCAGCCGGATCAGCCTCGACCCGGTGATCGGCTCGGTGCTCGCGCCGGCCGACCGGGTCAGCGCGCTGGCCCTGGAGCGGGTCCGGCACGCCCGGGTCGTCTCGGTGCCGAAGGGCACGAGCCTGGACCACCCGGTCACGGTGACCTTCCGTGGCGGCGGCGGCCGCGCGTACGCGCACCTCGTCGTCGACGTGGAGCCGCTCGCCGAGGCCGTGGTCGTCGTCGACCACGTGGGGAGCACCCGGCTGGCGTCCAACGTCGAGCTGCGGGTCGGCGAGGGCGCCTCGCTCACCCTGGTCAGCATCCAGGACTGGACCGACGACGCGGTGCACGTGGAGGCGCACGCCGCGCAGGTGGGCCGGGACGCCCGGCTCAGGCACGCCGTGGTGACCCTCGGAGGCGACCTGGTCCGGATCAGCCCGACCGTGCGCTTCGCCGGCCCGGGCGGGGACGCCGAGCTGCTCGGCCTGTCGTTCGCCGACGCCGGCCAGCACCAGGAGCACCGGCTGTATGTCGACCACGCGGTGCCGCTGTGCCGCAGCCGGGTCACGTACAAGTCCGCCCTGCAGGGGCAGGACGCGCACGCCGTGTGGATCGGCGACGTGCGGATCCGGCCGGAGGCGGTGCAGACCGACACGTACGAGCTGAACCGCAACCTGCTGCTGACCGACGGCGCCCGAGCCGACTCGGTGCCCAACCTGGAGATCGAGACCGGCGAGATCGTCGGTGCCGGGCACGCGAGCGCGACCGGCCGGTTCGACGACCTGCAGCTGTTCTACCTGATGGCCCGCGGCATCCCGGCCCGGGAGGCGCGGCGGCTGGTCGTGCGGGGCTTCTTCGCCGAGATCATCGGCCGGATCGGGGTGCCTGCGACGGCCGAGCGGCTCACCGCGGCCGTCGATGCCGAGCTCGCGGTGGTGGGAGCGTGAGCACCCTGCGGCTGCTCGCCGTCCGGGTGGCGCCATGAGCTGGCACCCGGCCTGCCCGCTCGCGGACGTCCCGGAGGAGGGGGCGGTGCGGGTGGAGATCGGCGACGTCCCGATCTGCCTGGTGCGCACCGAGGGCGACGTCTACGCGATCCACGACGTGTGCTCGCACGCCGAGGTCCCGCTGTCCGAGGGCGAGGTCGAGGGCACCACGGTCGAGTGCTGGCTGCACGGCTCCCGCTTCGACCTGCGCAGCGGCAAGCCCACCGGCCTGCCGGCCACCAGGCCCGTCCCCGTCTACGAGACCCGCGTGGACGGCGACGCCGTCTACGTCCACCTCGACGGCAAGGCCGTCGGCGTCCATTTGGAGCGATAGCCCGTGTCCACGCTGGAGATCCGCGACCTGCACGTGTCGGTGGAGGGCGCGGCCGACGAGATCCTCAAGGGCGTCGACCTGACCGTGCGGTCGGGCCAGACGCACGCGATCATGGGCCCGAACGGGTCCGGCAAGTCCACCCTGGCGTACTCGATCGCGGGGCACCCGAAATACACCGTGACCAGGGGCGCCGTGCTGCTCGACGGCGAGGACGTGCTGTCCATGACCGTCGACGAGCGGGCCCGCGCCGGCCTCTTCCTGGCCATGCAGTATCCGGTCGAGGTGCCGGGGGTGTCGGTGTCCAACTTCTTGCGGACGGCGGCGACCGCCGTGCGGGGCGAGGCGCCGAAGCTGCGCACCTGGGTCAAGGAGGTCAACGACGCGATGGCCGGGCTCGGCATGGACCGGGCGTTCGCCGAACGCAACGTCAACGAGGGCTTCTCCGGCGGCGAGAAGAAGCGGCACGAGATCCTGCAGCTCACCCTGCTCAAGCCGAAGATCGCGATCCTGGACGAGACCGATTCCGGGCTGGACATCGACGCGCTGAGGGTCGTCGCCGAGGGGATCAACACGGTCCGCGGCACAGGGGTGGGGACCCTGCTGATCACCCACTACACCCGGATCCTGCGCTATGTGAAGCCGGACTTCGTGCACGTCTTCGTCGGCGGCCGCATCGTGGAGGAGGGCGGCCCGGAGCTGGCCGAGCAGCTGGAGACCTCCGGCTACGAGCGCTACACCTCCTCGGCCGCGGCGGTCGCCCCATGAGCGCGGCCCCCCGCAGCGCCGGCGACCGGTCGGACGGCCAGCCGCCGGACTCGCCGGCGGAGCGGACGCGGCCCGGATACGACGTGGAGGCGGTCCGCAAGGACTTCCCGATCCTGGACAGGCGGGTGCACGACGACCTCCCGCTGGTCTACCTCGACAGCGCCAACACGTCGCAGAAACCGCGGGCGGTGTTGGACGCGCTGGCCGAGCACTACGAGCGGCACAACGCGAACATCCACCGCGCCGGGCACGTGCTCGGCGAGGAGGCGACGGCCGCCTACGAGGGTGCACGGGACAAGGTCGCCGGCCTGGTCTCGGCGCCGTCCCGGGACGAGGTCGTCTTCACCAAGAACGCGTCCGAGGCGCTCAACCTCGTCGCCAACGTGCTGGCGTGGGACTCGCCCTACCGGGTCGGCCCTGGCGACGACGTGGTGATCACCGAGATGGAGCACCACTCCAACATCGTGCCCCGGCAGCTGCTCACCCAGCGGACCGGCGCCCGGCTGCGCTGGTTGGGCATCACCGAGGAGGGCCGGCTCGACCTGTCCAGGATCGACGAGCTGATCACCGACCGGACCAGGGTCGTCTCGCTGGTGCACGTGTCCAACACGCTCGGCACGGTCAACCCGGTCGCCGAGATCGCCCGCCGTGCCCACGACGTCGGCGCGATCGTCGTCGTCGACGCCTCGCAGGCGGTGCCGCAGCTGCCGGTGGACGTGTCCGCCCTCGGCGCCGACTTCCTCGCCTTCACCGGGCACAAGATGTGCGGCCCGACCGGCATCGGCGTGCTCTGGGGGCGGCGGGAGCTGCTGGAGGCGCTGCCCCCGTTCCTGGGCGGTGGCGAGATGATCGAGACCGTCTGGATGGACCACTCCACGTACGTGCCGCCGCCGCTCAAGTACGAGGCCGGCACGATGCCGATCGCGCAGGCGGTCGGGCTCGGCGCGGCGGTGGACTACCTGTCCGCGCTCGGCATGGACGCCGTCGCCGCGCACGAGCGGGAGATCACCACGTACGCGCTGGACCGGCTGCGGGAAGTGCCCGGGCTGCGGATCATCGGGCCGGACGTGACGGTCGACCGCGGTGGGGCGATCAGCTTCACGCTGCGTGGTTCAGGGGCTGGCGACATCCACCCGCACGACGTGGCGCAGGTCCTCGACGGGCTGGGCATCGCGGTGCGGGCCGGCCACCACTGCGCCAAGCCGGTGTGCGACCGGTTCGGAATCCCCGCGACCACCCGGGCGTCGTTCTACCTGTACACGACCCGGGACGAGGTGGACGCCCTCGTCCGCGGGCTGGACGAGGTGAAGAGGCTGTTCGCGTGAATCTCGACTCGCTGTACCAGGAGATCATCCTGGACCACTACAAGCACCCGCACCGGCGTGGCCTGCGGGAGCCGTACGACGTCGAGGTCCACCACGTGAACCCGACCTGCGGGGACGAGGTCACGCTGCGGGTCGCGGTGGACGGCGGGGTGGTCTCGGACGTCTCCTACGAGGGGGCCGGCTGCTCGATCAGCCAGGCGTCCACGTCGGTGCTCACGGATCTCGTGGTGGGCAAGCCGGTGGACGAGGGGCTGGCGGTGCAGGAGGAGTTCGTCCGGCTGCTGCAGTCGCGCGGGGCGGTCGAGCCGGACGAGGAGGTGCTGGAGGACGCGGTCGCGTTCGCCGGGGTCTCGAAGTACCCGTCGCGGGTGAAGTGCGCGCTGCTCGGCTGGATGGCGTGGAAGGACGCGACGGTACGAGCTACGGCCCGGCGGGCCGAAAAGGACGAGTCGGTCGCGGCTCGGGAAGGGGTGACGGCATGAGTGACGCTGCGGACACCATCTCCGTCGACGACGTCGAAGAGGCGATGCGCGACGTCGTCGACCCGGAACTCGGCATCAACGTCGTCGACCTCGGGCTGGTCTACGGCGTGCAGATCGGTGCCGACGGCGTGGTTACCCTGGACATGACGCTCACGTCCGCGGCCTGCCCGCTGACCGACGTCATCGAGGACCAGACCCGGGAGGCGCTGTGCGGCGGCCCCGGCGGCGGGATCGCCAAGGACTTCCGCATCAACTGGGTGTGGATGCCACCCTGGGGCCCGGACAAGATCACCGACGACGGCCGGGAGCAGTTGCGGGCGCTCGGTTTCAACGTGTGAGCGGACCGCGCCGGCGATGAGTTCCGCGGTACTGCCTCGTCTGGCCGAGAGCTGATGTCGCGTCCCGCTTCCGATCTAGACGTTCAGAGACGCAACGACAGCCTCTGCTCCCATGCCCTCGGTCAAGATCGGCGCGAGGCGTCAGGCCAGGACGCTGCCATATTGGGACGGGACCCGAACACCCGGGCCAGTCACGCCTGGTGACCAGCGGCGCCGCCCAACAATGCTGGCAATCGACCCGAGCCTGGCCCAACCCGAGCCGTGGCACCAGTGAACAAGAAGCCCGCACCTTGCTCGGACTAGCCCCCGCCATTTTGCGCGGCCGCCTGCAGGCGGATGCCGGCCAGCTGGTCTTTGCATCAACGTGCCGCCGTCGAAGACGAACAGAACAGCAGCTTGTCGCCCTCACCCTTTGCCGGCGCCCAATCCACCAACCAGCAGCCGACCGAGCGGCACAGCGAGGCCGAGCTCCTCCCGGACCTCGCGCACGCCGGCGGCAAGTGGCGACTCCCCCGGCTCGACATAGCCGCCCGGTATTTCCCAGCTCAGGTGCGGAGGACGTCCATCCTGCCGCCGCGGACGTCAGGACGGCTGTTGCGGGGTCCTCACCTGACGGCCCACTCCGCCGAACTCCGTCGGGTGCCAGGATGGGCGCATCGGGTCCGACGAGGGAGCAGCCGATGGCCGACGACGGGATCCACGACAAGCGGTTGGCGCGGAAGGTCTACGAGGCGGAGCTGTTCCGGCTGCAGGGTGAGCTCGTGCTCATGCAGGAATGGGTGCGGCAGCACGCCGTCCGGCTCGTGGTGGTGTTCGAGGGCAGGGACGCGGCCGGCAAGGGCAGCGCGATCAAGCGGGTCACCGAGTTCCTCAACTCGCGTGTCGCGCGGATCGCCGCGCTGCCGGCGCCGACCGAGCGCGAGCGCACCCAGTGGTACTTCCAGCGCTACGTCGAGCAGCTCCCCGCCGCCGGCGAGATCGTCCTGTTCGACCGCAGCTGGTACAACCGGGCCGGCGTCGAGTGGGTGATGGGCTTCTGCAGCAAGCAGGAGCACCAGCGGTTCCTCCACCAGTGCCCGATCTTCGAGCGACTCCTCGTCGAGGATGGCATCCTGCTGCGGAAGTACTGGTTCTCGGTCAGCGACGCCGAGCAGGAGCGCCGGTTCGCCTCCCGCCTGTCCGACCCGATGCGGCGGTGGAAGCTGTCGCCGATGGACTTCGAGTCGATCAGCCGGTGGGAGGACTACTCCCGGGCGAAG
>DASPYH010000280.1:0-2790 GCA_035636875.1 Mycobacteriales bacterium
GGGTCCGGACGGGGGCGGGGCGGGTGGCGGACACCCGCCCGCTACCGGTGCTGCCGCCGCTCGAGCCGCTGTTCGGCACGAGCGGGTTGCGCCGCGGGTCGACGGTGGCGGTCCGTGGGTCGGCGTCGCTGCTGCTCGCGCTGCTGGCCGGCCCCTCCCGCGAGGGGGCGTGGTGCGCGGTGGTCGGGCTGCCGTCGCTGGGGCTGGTGGCGGCGGGAGAGGCGGGGCTGGCGCTCGACCGGCTCGCGCTCGTCCCGGACCTCGGTCGGGACTGGGCGTCGGTGGCGGCGGCCCTGCTCGACGCGGTCGACGTGGTGGTGGTCGCCCCGCACGGGCGGGTGCTTGACGGGGAGGTGCTGCGCCTGGCGGCGCGGGCGCGGCAGCGTGGGGCGGTGCTGGTGCCTTACGGGCCGGTCGCCTGGCCCGGGGTCGACCTGCGCCTGAGCGTGACGTCCGGGAAGTGGGAGGGCCTCGGCGAGGGGTGCGGCCACCTGCGGGCCCGGCGCGCGGTCGTCCGCGGCGAGGGCCGGGGCGCGGCGGCCCGGCCGCGTGAGGTGCGGCTGTGGCTGCCGGCATCCGGCGGCGGCGTCGAGCCTGACCTCGAGCCGGTCACCCCGCCGCTGCGTGCGGTCCCGAGCGGCCCCGTCTCGACCACCGGCGTTCCGCCCCCACCCGCGCCCGGGCGCAGGCCACCGCTGCGGGTCGTCCCCGGCACTCCCCCGCACGACCCCCCCTCGCCACCCGCCGCGTCCCGGCCAGCGGCTCTCGGGCTGTCCGGACACACTCACCCCGGGACCACGCCTGCCCGGCCAGTGGCGGCCGCTTCCCGCCACGGTTCCGCGCCCCGGCCGCCGGTCCAGGCCCCTCCTGTGGCGACCGCGCCCGACCCGGCGGCCAGCCGCCCCAGCGGATCCCCGCAGCGTGGCGCGGACTCCCCGCGAGCCCTCCTGCCCCAGCAGCCGAGCCGGCCCGATCCCGCGACTCGGTTCAGCCGGATGCCTCAAGGCCCGGCGCGCCGGCTCGGCCCAGCGCCCGGATCACGTCCGGCCGCTCGCCCCGTGCCGGCCGGGCAACCCACCGCGGGGGCACGCCAGCCGACCAGGTCCCCTCCACCCGCTCCGGAGTCGCCGTTGGCGGCCGCGGCCGGGTGGGGTGCGGCGGGGCGGGGGCGGCCGGAGATCCCCGCCGAGGTGCTGGCCCGGCTACGCCCCGCGTCCAGCCTGCCCCGGCCGCCGCGACCGCCCGGACCGCCCGGACCGCCCGAACCGCGACCGCCCGGACCGCCGGGACCGCCGCAGCCGTGCGCGGTGGCGGCCGGAGGACCGGAGTGCCCGCCCGCGACGGGCGCGGCGGTGGCCGAGGGACGGGGGTGACCGGCGTGGCCGTGCGCACGGTGGTGCTCTGGTGCCCGGACTGGCCGGTGGTGACGGCGATGGCCGCGGCCGGCGTGGCCGCCGAGGGTGCGACCGACATCCCGGCCGCGGTGGTCTTCGCGAACCGGGTGATCTCCTGCACTCCGGCCGCCCGCGCGGAGGGCGTACGCCTCGACCTGCGCCGGCGCGAGGCGCAGTCGCGCTGCCCGCGGCTCGTCGTCCTGCCGCATGACCCGGCCCGCGACGCCCGCGCGTTCGAGCCGGTGGTCGCGGCGGTCGAGGAGCTGGCGCCCGGGGTGGAGGTGGTCCGGCCGGGGACGTGCGCGGTCGGCGCCCGCGGTCCCGCCCGCTACTTCGGCGGCGACCGCGCGGTGGCCGACCGGCTCGCCCGCCAGGTCGCGGCACGGACCGGCGTGACGTGCTCCGTCGGCGTGGCGGACGGCCGCTTCGCCGCGGCGCTGGCGGCCCGGCGGGGCGCGGTGGTCCCCCGCGGCGGCTCCCGGGCGTACCTCGCTCCCTTCCCCGTGGAGGCGCTCGGCCTGCCGGAGCTGCCCGACCTGCTGCGCCGGCTCGGGCTGCGCACGCTCGGCGCGTTCGCCGAGCTGCCGGCCCGGGACGTGCTGGCCCGGTTCGGACCGGACGGCGCCCGGGGACACCGGCTGGCCCGCGGGCTGGACGACCGCCCGCTCGCCGCCCGGCTGCCGGTGCCCGAGCTGAGCGTGCAGACCGAGCTCGACCCCCCGGTGGAGCGGGTCGACACGGCGGCCTTCGCGGCCAGGACGCTGGCCGAGCGGCTGCACGAGCGACTCGCCCGCCGCGGCCTCGCCTGCACCCGGGTGGCGATCGAGGCGCAGACCGAGCACGGCGAGCAGCTCACCCGACTGTGGCGGCACGAGGGCGTGCTCACCCCGGCCGCCATCGCCGACCGGGTGCGCTGGCAGCTCGACGGCTGGCTCACGGGTACGGCTCGCGTTCTTCCCCGTGCCGACTCCGCGGGCGTCGCCGGTGCTGACGGCCGTTCCGGGCACACCACCACGGGCGCGCCTCCCGCGGGCTCCCCGCCCACCCCGCCTGCGGTGATCGGGGCGGGCACCACCGGCGAGGGAGCGGCCGCGGACGAGTCGGCGATGACGAGGGCGGCTCCGGTCGCCGGTGCGCCGGTGGAGCGGCCGAGCGCCGGGATCGTGTTGCTGCGGCTGGTCCCGGACGAGGTGATCCGGCACGGCGGGCTGCAGCTCGGCCTGTGGGGCGGGATGGGCGACGAGGACGAGCGGGCCGGCCGGGTGCTGGCACGGGTGCAGGGGATGCTCGGCCCGGACCGGGTGGTGACGGCGGTGCTCGGCGACGGCCGCGGGCCGGGAGATCGGGTGCGGCTGGTGCCGTGGGGCGACGAGCGCACCCCGGGCGGCCCGGCGGA
>DASPYH010000281.1:0-4827 GCA_035636875.1 Mycobacteriales bacterium
ACTCGCCGGTGGTGGAGGCGCTGATCGACGCGGCCGAGGCGGGTAAGCAGGTGGTCGTGCTGGTCGAGATCAAGGCACGCTTCGACGAGCAGGCCAACATCAAGTGGGCCAAGGCGCTGGAGCGCGCCGGCTGCCACGTCGTGTACGGCGTCGTCGGACTCAAGACGCACTGCAAGACCGCCCTGGTGGTCCGCCAGGAAGGCGGCTCGATCCGGCGCTACTGCCACATCGGCACCGGCAACTACAACCCCAAGACCGCCCGGTTGTACGAGGACCTCGGGCTGTTCACCGCCGACCCCGAGGTCGGCGCCGACCTCACCGACCTGTTCAACGTGCTCACCGGCTACTCGCGACAGACGGAGTACCGCTCGCTGCTGGTCGCGCCGCACATGATGCGGTCGGGGATCATCGAGCGGATCCATCGGGAGATCGACCACGCCCGTGCCGGCCGTCCCGCCCGCGTGCAGATCAAGACCAACCACCTGGTGGACGAGGAGACGATCGACGCGCTCTACCGGGCGTCGGGCGCCGGCGTGCGGGTCGACCTGCTGGTGCGCACGTTCTGCACGATCCGTGCCGGAGTGCCGGGCGTGTCGGAGAACATCCGGGTCCGCTCGATCCTCGGCCGCTTCCTCGAGCACAGCCGGATCCTGTACGTGGAGAACGACGGCGAGCCCGAATACTGGATCGGCAGCGCCGACCTCATGCACCGCAACCTCGACCGGCGGGTCGAGACGATGGTGCGGGTGGGCGACCCGGTCGCCCGCGAGCATCTGCGCGACATGCTCGACCTCGCGTTCGCGGAGGACGTGGTCGCGTGGGAGTTGCAGCCCGACGGGGAGTGGCGGCGCAACCCGGGCCAGCCCGGCCGGCCGCTGCGCGACTACCAGGAAGTGCTGATGCGGCGGCACGCGAGCCGGAGCGAGTAGACCTTGACGGTCGAGGACGAGCTGAAGCTGGCGGCGCCCGCGACGTTCGCGCTGCCCGACCTGGCCGGCAGGACCCGGGGTGCCGGCGGGGCCGGCGGGGCCGGGGGGACCGGCGGGGCCGGCAGGACCGGCGGTGCCGGCAGGACCGGCGGTGCCGGCAGGTCCGATGCGACCGGCGGGACCGATGGCGGGAGGACCGAAGGGGCCGGCAGGACCGACGGGGCGGGCGAGGGCGGCGGCGACGGTGCGGGCGGCGCTGACGGCGGCGTCCCCGGTGTCGCCGAAGTGCGGTCCGACGGGCGGCGGTCGCTGCACTCGACCTACTGGGACACCCCGGATCTGCGCCTGATCCGCAACGGCGTGACCCTGCGCTACCGCTCCGGCGAGGACGAGCCGCCGTGGCAGCTCAAGCTGCCCTTGCCCGGGTCCGGTCCCGGTGTCCGCCGGGAGGAGATCGCCGAGCCGGGCAAGCCGGACTCGGTGCCGGCGAAGCTGCTCGGACTGCTCACCGGCTGGGCGCGGACCGGAAAGCTCGGGCCGGTCGCGACCTTGCGTACCGACCGGGACGTGCACCGGCTGCTGGCCGACGACGGCAGCGAGCTCGCCGAGCTCGTGGACGACTCGGTGTCCGTGCTGCACGGTCCGCGGACGGTGAGCCGGTTCCGCGAGCTGGAAGTGGAGCGGCGGGGTGCCGACGACGTCGTCCTGTCCGCGCTGCGGGACCGGCTGGTCGCGGCCGGCGCGGTGGAAGGCCAGTTCACCCCCAAGGTGGTCCGCGCGCTCGGTCCGCTCGCGACGGCCCCCAGCGACCTGCCGGAGCCGCCGCAGCTGAGCCGGCGGTCCAGCGCCGGCGCTGTGGTGGCCTACTCGCTGGCCACGAACCTGCGCCGGCTGATCGCCCAGCACGCGCCGGTGTGCCGCGGCGAGGACGATGCCGTGCACCAGATGCGGGTGGCGTGCCGGCGGCTGCGCACCGACCTGCGCACCTTCCGGCCGCTGGTGGACCCCGGCTGGGCCGAGAGCCTGCGAGCCGAGCTGAAGTGGCTGGCCGGCTCGCTCGGCGCGGCGCGTGACCTCGAGGTGCTGCGGGAGCGGATCGCGGGCGCGGCGCACGCCGATCCGCTGGCTCCACTCGACGAGGACGCGGTGTCCCGGGTGGACGCCGAGCTCGCCGGCCGCGAGCGGGTCGCGCTGTCCGAGGTGGACACCGCGCTCGGCTCGCAGCGGTACGCGCGGCTGCTGGACCGGCTGGTCGAGGCCGCCCGGCACCCGATGCTCACCGCCGCCGCCGGGGAGCCGGCGGACAGCGCCCTGCTGCCGCTGGTGGCGAAGGCGTGGCGGAAGCTGAAGAAGGGGGTGCGAGGGCTCGGCCCCGACGGTCCGGACCACGACTGGCACCGCGTCCGCATCCTGGCCAAGCGCGCCCGCTACGCCGCGGAGGCGGTCACGCCCGCGCTGGGCAAGCCGGCCGCGCGGCCGGCCAAGGCGGCCGAGTCCGTGCAGGACCTGCTGGGTGAGCACCAGGACGCGGTCGTCGCCGCGGAAACCGCCGGCGAGATCGCCCAGGCGCACCCTGGCGACGACCACCTCGTGCTCACCTGCGGAAGGCTCCTCGAGCGGGAGCGGGCGGCCGTGCGGCAGGCGAGGGCACGGTTCCCCGGGATCTGGCGCGAGGCGAGCCGCCCGAAGACGACGAAGTGGTTGCGGTGAGCAGCCCCGTGACGGGCGTGGTGATCAGGGCCGCTGGCGGGCTGCTGTGGCGTCCGGGCCGGTACGGGGTCGAGGTGGCCATCGTGCACCGGCCCCGCTACGACGACTGGTCCATGCCCAAGGGCAAGCTGCAGGACGGCGAGCACCCGCTGCACGGTGCCTGCCGCGAGGTGGTCGAGGAGACCGGCGTGCGGCCCAAGGTCGGCCGCAGGCTGCCGCAGCAGGAGTACGTGCTGGGTCCGGACCGCAAGACCGTGGACTACTGGGACATGACAGCCCGGGGCGGCGAGCAGTTCGTCCCGAGCGACGAGGTCGACACGCTGCGGTGGCTGCGCCCGGCGGAGGCGGCGACCTGGCTGAGCTACGAGCGGGACCGGGACCTGCTCCGCGCCTTCCTGACGGTGCCGCCGGCGACCGCGATGGTTCTGCTGGTCCGGCACGCCCGGGCCGGCGAGCGGACGTCCTGGCCCGGCGACGACCGGCTCCGCCCGCTCGACCCCGAGGGCCGCCGGCAGGCCGAGGCCCTGCGCGGGCCCCTGAAGTGGTTCGGACCGGAGCGCATCTTCTCGGCGGATCCGCTTCGGTGCCTGCAGACCGTCGCGTCGCTGGCCGAGGACCTCGGGCTACCGGTCGAGTCCGAGCCGGCCTTCTCGGAGCAGGCGTACGCGGAGGACCGCGAGCGTGCCCTGCGCCGGGTCCTCGCGATGGCGGCCGAAAGCGGCCCAGCGGTGGTGTGCAGCCAGCGGGGCGTGATCCCCGACCTCGTCGGCACGCTGGCCGCGGAGAACGGGCTGCGGCTGGGAAAGGTCATCGCCCGCAAGGCCAGTGTCTGGGCACTGTCCTTCGTGGACGATCGAGTGGTGGCGGCGGACTACTATCCGGACCTCGCGGACGGCCGGGGCGGCTGAGGCAGCCGTCCCCGGCGCCGGCCCCTGGGACCGGCGCCGGGCGACCCGACCAGGGCGTGTCCCGGGGATCTTGGTGGATGCGGACGGCGTCCAGGCGTCGATCCGGCCAGCCCGGCGGACGTGCCTGTAGCGGAGCCTCTACCGGTGCGGCCGCCGGGCACCGCCGGTCGGCGTCTGGGCGTCGTCCCGCGCCACCGAAGGTCCGCGGGACACGCCCTAAGCGCCGGTGGACTTGCGTGCGGTGGTCTTCGCCGCTGCCTTCCTCGCCGGTGCCTTGGCCGCGGCGGCCCTCGCCGTGGTCGTCTTCGCCGTGGTCTTGGCCGGGCTCTTCGCCGTCGACTTCGCGGCGCTGCGCGCCGTCGTCGCCTTCGCGGTGGCCTTCGTGGCGGCGCCGTTCGCCGTGGCGCGGCTGCCCGCGGTCCTGGTCGCCGCCGCCTTCGCCGGGGCGACCTTCGGCAGCTTCTTCGAGCCGCTCACCACGTCCTTGAACTCCTGCCCGGCACGGAAGGCCGGCACGGAGGTCTTCTTCACCTTGACCTTCTCGCCGGTCGCCGGGTTGCGCGCGATCCGTGCGGCACGATCCCGCTTCTCGAAGACGCCGAAGCCGGTCAGCGCGACCTTCTCGCCCTTCTGCACGGTGCGGTAGACGGTGTCGAGCAGTGCCTCGACCGTTTGTGCGGTGCGCTTCTTGTCCTCGCCGAGGCGCGCGGACAGCGCCTCGACCAGCTGGGCCTTGTTCACCAGTGTCCTCCCCGGGACATGTGCTCGGCCGGACGGCCGATCTGCGGCGAACGGTAAGCGTGGATCCGGCCCAGATCAACGACCAGACGGCACGCAGATCGCCTGTGTCGCAACGGGTTCCCACTTCCGGCACTCGGGAAACCCCGCTGCCACAGGCGATTCCTCTAGACGGGGAAGGCGAGCAGGTCCAGCCGCACGTAGTCCTGGTCGTACGACCCGTCGGCGCGTCGCAGCTCGGCGAGCGCGCGCTCTGCGGCCGCGTGCCGGAACGCACGCACCCGCTCGGCCGGCAGCACCGCGTCGTACGCGACCAGGACCTGGCTGCGCAACCAGCCGACGAAGGCGGCCTCGTCGGGCAGCGACCGGCGCTGGCGCAGCAGCCGCAGCCACCCGCCGGACCGGGTGCTGAACCCGGCGCCGGCGAGCAGCGGCATGTACTGCTCCTCGGTCGGGAAGAACCACCCCGCCGGGCCGCCGCCGTGCCGGGCAGACTCCTCGTCCAGCAGCGCGTGCACGGCGCCGATCTGCCCGCTGCCGCC
>DASPYH010000282.1:0-2471 GCA_035636875.1 Mycobacteriales bacterium
CGGCGGGTCAGGCCGGCGACGCCGCCCTGACCCGCCGGCGGCTGGCACGGGCGCGGGCGAGGCCGGGGACGGCCGTGCCGAGACGGCGGCCGAGCCCCACCGAGACCCGCCGGTCGAGCACCTGGTAGTCGGCCCGCTCCACCTCGTCGAGGATCCCCCGGTAGAGCCGCAGGGCGGTGCGGACGCAGTCCCGGCTGGTCGGGTGCAGCAGCGCGATCCCGGGCTCCGCGGCGCGGTAGAGCTCCCGCGTCCGCGCGATCTCGTACGCCAGCAGCCGCCGTACCGGGCCGTCGACGACGCCCCGCTCGAGCCGCTGCCGGTCGACGCCGAAGTGCTCCAGGTCCTCGGCCGGCAGGTAGACCCGGCCGCGCCGGAGGTCCTCGCCCGTGTCCCGGATGAAGTTCGACAGCTGGAACGCCACCCCGAGGTCCGCGGCGTACGGCTCGACCAGTGCGCGGTCGACCACCGGCTCCAGCACCGGCACCATCTGCAGGCCGATCACCGCCGCCGAACCCCACGTGTACTTCAAGAGGTCGTCGTAGGTGGGGTATCCGGTGACGGTCAGGTCCATCCGCATCGAGGCGAGGAAGTCCTCGAAGTGCCCCAGCGGGATGTCCCAGCGCCGGACCGTGTCGATCACGGCGCGGCTGACCGGGTGGGCCGGAAGCTCCGCCCCGGCCACCTCGTCCAGGAACCGGCGGCCCCAGCCGGACAGCCGGTCGGCCTTCTGCTCGTCCGTGAGCGTGGACGCGAGGTCGTCGACGATCTCGTCCGCGTAGCGGGCGAAGCCGTAGAGCGCGTGCACGTACGGCCGCTTCGCGGCCGGCAGCAGCAAGGTGGCCAGGTAGTAGGTCTTGCCGTGGCGGGCGTTCAGCCGCCGGCACTGCTCGTACGACGCCCGCAGCGCCGGGTCGGTGATGCCGGCGGCGTCCAGCTCGCGAGCGCTCACGGAACGGAGGCTACCGGCTCCGTTCCAGCCACGCCGGCTTCCGGCTCGTGCCCCAGCACGGTGTAGGTGGCGACCACGGCGGCAAGCCCGCTGGCCAGCACCGGCGACACCTCGAGGAAGAGGTTCGCCCCCTGCGGGGTGATCATCATCGACAGCCACACGCTGGCGCCGGCGGCCAGCAGCCAGACCCGGCGCGGAAGCGGGGTTGCGGCGGCGATCACCACCGGCCACACCACGTACCACGGCTGCACCACCGGGCCGAGCATGACCAGCGCGAGCAGTGCCAGCGCGAGCGCGCGGACCGGGCCGATCCGTCCGGCGCGCAGCCACAGCCAGAGCACGACGCCGATGGTCACCACCTGGCCGCCGATCCGGAACGCGGAGATCACCGGGTCCTCGGAGGTGATGAAGTTCTGCGCGCCGCGCAGCAGGTCGGTGAGCAGGCCGAGCCCGGTCGGCACGGACAGCCAGGTCACCACGGCGCCCGGCGCGTTCAACTGCTTCACCCAGCCGAGGCCGAGGCCGGTCGCCAGCGTGATGGCGCCGGTGGTCGCCACGGCGACGGCGCCGGTACGCAGGCCGGCGCGCAGCAGCGCCCAGCGGCCGGTCAGGTGCCGGGCCCAGATCCAGGCGAGGAAGCCGACCGCGATCACCGCCGGCGCCTTGACCAGCACCGCCGCCGAGGCGAGCGCGACGCCGGCGGCGACCCAGCGCTCCTCGGTCGCCTCCGAGGCGATCGCGAGGCCGGCGACGACCAGGCCCAGCATCAGCGCGTCGTTGTGCCCGCCGGCGACGAAGTGGATGAGCACCAGCGGGTTCAGCACGCCCAACCAGATGGCGCCACGCGGGTCGACCCCGCGGGCGGCGGCCAGCCGTGGCAGGTAGCGGGCCATCAGCAGCAGGCCGGCGACCGCGAGCAGCCGTAGGAACAGGACGGTGGTGACGACCCGGTCGCCGGTCACGGTGGCGACCGCGCGGCCGAGACCGAGCCACAGCGGGCCGTACGGGGCCGGCGTGTCGACCCACATCCGGGAGATCTCGTCCAGGAACGGGCCGGGCAGCGACGCCGGGCCCACGCTGTACGGGTCGAGGCCGGCGCGGGTGATCTGGGCTTGCGCCGCGTACGAGTAGAGGTCCCGGCTGAACAGCGGGACCGCGACGAGCAGCGGCGCGCCCCACAGCGCCCCGATCCGCAGCAGCCGCCGGGAGTCGGTGCCGGCCTCGCCACGGCCTACCGACCTGCCCAGGTGCAGCCATGCCATCGCGAGCACGGCGAGGCCGACGTAGACGAGGGCGAGCGCGATCCGCTCGCCGGCGCCCTCGCGAAGGACCGCGATGCCGGGGGTGCGCCGGACGGGGTCGTAGACGGGCAGCGCTCCCGAGCCGAGCGAGCCGAGCGCGAGCAGCACCGAGCCGGCGAGGCCGGCGAGGATCACCCTTCGGACGTGCTCGCTGCCCCAGGCCGCCCACCGCCCGGGGACGGCCGGCGGGGCGGGCGCCGCCGTGGTCACGTCTTCGGGCG
>DASPYH010000283.1:0-7363 GCA_035636875.1 Mycobacteriales bacterium
TGGTGCACCTGAGCTTTCCGATCGCGCCGACGGACGAGTCCCGGGCGGTGGCGGCCGAGCGGGAGCGGCGGGCCGAGTCGCGCTCGATCGAGCGGCTGCTGACCCCACGGTCGGTCGCGGTGATCGGCGCCAGCACCGACCCCGGGAAGGTCGGGCACGTCGTGTTCGCCAACCTGATGGCGTACGGCTTCCAGGGGCCGATCTACCCGGTGCATCCGCAGGCGCGGCACGTCGGCGGAGTCCGGGCGTACGCCAGCGTTCTGGACGTCCCGGACGACGTCGACCTCGCTGTGGTGGCCGTGCGCGCCGGCGCGGTGGCGGGCGTCGTCGAGCAGTGCGCCCGCAAGCACGTCCGCGGGCTGGTGGTGGTCTCCGGCGGCTTCGCCGAGGAGGGCGGGGACGGCCAGGAGGCCGAGCGCCGGCTGGTGACCGAGGCGCGGGCGCGCGGCATGCGGGTGGTCGGACCCAACTGCCTCGGTGTCGTCAACGCCGACCCGTCGGTCCGTCTCAACGCGACGCTGGCGCCGACCGTCCCCGGCCGTGGCCGGGTCGGCTTCTTCTGCCAGTCCGGCGCCCTCGGCGTGGCGATCCTGGCGGCCGCGAACCGGTGGGGCCTCGGGCTGTCCACTTTCGTCTCCGCCGGCAGCCGAGCCGACGTCAGCGGCAACGACCTGCTCCAGTTCTGGGAGCGGGATCCGGCGACGGAGGTGGTCCTGCTCTACCTGGAGAGCTTCGGCAACCCGCGCAAGTTCGCTCGGCTGGCCCGCCGGCTGGCCCGGACCAAGCCGGTGGTCGCGGTGAAGACCGGTCGGTACGCGGTGCCCGCCGTCGCCGCCGGGTCGGTGCCGCTGCCGGAAGAGCGGGTGCAGGCGCTGTTCGAGGGCTCGGGCGTGATCCGGGTGGAGACGCTCAGCGAGCTCTTCGACGTGGCCCAGTTGCTGGCCTACCAGCCGCTGCCGACCGGCCGAAGGGTCGCCGCGGTCACGAACTCGTCCGCGCTCGGTGTGCTGGTCGCGGACGCGTGCCTGGGTGCGGGGCTCGAGCTGGCCGGCCCGCCGGTGGACCTCGGCCAGGACGCCGACGCCGCGGCCTTCGCCGTGGCGCTGCGGTCGGCCACCGAGGTGGCGGACGCGGTGGTCGCGGTCTTCGTGCCGGCGCTGGCGACGCCCGGACAGGAGTACGCTGCCGCGCTCGCCGAGGTGGCGGCGCGCTCCCCGGTCCCGGTGCTGAGCACCTTCCTCGCCACCGAGGGGGTGCCGGCGCCGCTGCGGCGGACCGGCCCGGACGGGGCCGTCGCCCGGGGCTCCGTCCCGTCCTACCCGACGCCGGAGCGGGCGGTGCGGGCGCTGAGCGCGGCGGTGCGCTACGCGGATTGGCGGCGCCGTCCACCCGGCACAGTGCCCGAGCTTGCCGGTGTCGACCCGGCGGTCGCCCGCGAACTGGTCGCCGGGGTCCTGGCGCAGGCGCCGTCGGGCCGCGAGCTGGGGACCGCCGAGTCGGCCCGGCTGCTGGCCGCGTACGGGCTGGCGCCGCAGCCGCAGCGGCTGGCCCGGACGGCCGACGAGGCCGCCGCTGCCGCTGCCGAGCTCGGCTTCCCGGTCGCGGTGAAGGCGACCACCGCGGCGCTGCGGCACCGCCAGGACCTCGGTGCCGTCCGGCTCGACCTGGCCGACGAGGCGGCGGTGCGGGCCGCGGTCACCGCGCTGTCCGCGCTCGACGGCGGCGCCCCGGTGCTGGTGCAGCGGATGGCGCCGCCGGGAGTGGCGACGGTGGTCGAGGTGCTCGACGACCCGTCCTTCGGTGCGCTGGTCTCGTTCGGGGTGGGCGGGGTGGCGACGGACCTGCTCGGCGACCGGGCGTACGCGCCGGTGCCGCTGTCGGACACCGACGCCGCACGGCTGGTCCGTGCGCCGCGCGCGGCCCCGCTGCTGTCCGGGTACCGCGGCGCCGAGCCGGTCCACACCGCGGCGCTGGAGGACCTGCTGCTGCGGGTTTCCCGGCTGGCCGAGGACCTGCCGGAGGTCCTCGGCCTCGAGCTCAACCCCGTCCTGGTCGCCCGCGACGGCCTCGCCGTGCTCTCGGCCAGGGTGACCGTCGGGCCGCCCACGGCACGCGCCGACCCCGGACCCCGCCGGCTGCGGTGAGCGTTTCTCCTGTCCGCAGCCGGGTATGCCCGGCACCCGCGGCCGGGGACGGCTGGTGCGCTGGAGGCTCGAGACGGCGGTCATACTGAACAAGCGCGGCTACGAGCACGCGAAGAAGCTGGTGGACCAGCGAGCCGTGGTGCTCGACCAGCGCGACGCCTGGAGCGAGCACCAGCCGTCCACGAAGCAGGAGAACGACTACATCGCCCAGCACGGCATCGGCGAGTACGCACGGTGGCACCTCGGCGTCGACGACGAGGTCGACGAGGACAAGAAGGGCCACTACAGGTTCCCGTACGGCGACTTCGAGCGGGTGCACCGGTGCGCCGTGCTGACCGCAGAGTCTCGCGCCGGCCAGTACGAGCACTACGACATCGAGGTCGCCGCCGCCCACCTGCACGGGGCACTCGACGCGTTGATGTGAGCCGGGACGCGCCGAGGCCCCCGCCGGCGAACCGGTGGGGGCCTCGGTGAAGGGAAGACCTACTCGACGAAGTCGCGCAGCGCCTGCGACCGGGACGGGTGGCGCAGCTTCGCCATCGTGTCCCGCTCGATCTGGCGGATCCGCTCCCGGGACAACCCGAACGCCTTGCCGATCTCGTCCAGCGTCCGCGGGCGGCCGTCGTCCAGCCCGTACCGCATCCGCAGCACCTGCCGCTCGCGCGATTCCAACGTGCCGAGCACGGCGTCGAGCTGGTCGCGCATGAAGCCGAACTCCACCGCATCCTGCGCGTCCGCCGCGTCCGTGTCCTCGATGAAGTCGCCGAGCTGGGCGTCCTCGTCGTCGCCGACCGTCTGGTCGAGGCTGACGAGGTCACGCCCGTACTGGAACAGCTCCGCAACCCGCTCGGGCGCGATGTCCAGCTCCCGCCCCAGCTCCTCCTCGGTCGCGTCGCGGCCGAGCTGCTGGTGCAGGATCCGGCGGGTCCGCTCCAGCTTGTTGACCTGCTCGACCAGGTGGACCGGCAGCCGGATGGTCCGGCCCTGGTCGGCCATCGCACGGGTGATGGCCTGCCGGATCCACCACGTCGCGTACGTCGAGAACTTGAAGCCCTTGGTGTAGTCGAACTTCTCGACCGCGCGCACCAGGCCGAGGTTGCCCTCCTGGATCAGGTCCAGGAACGGCAGCCCGTGCCCGGTGTAGCGCTTGGCCAGCGAGACCACCAGCCGCAGGTTCGCCTGCAGCAGGTGCTCCTTGGCACGGCGCCCGTCCACGGCGAGCGCCTGCAGGTCGCGCCGCTTCGGCGCGGTCAGCTTCGCGGACGGGTCGCCGAGCAGATGGTCGGCGTAGAGACCGGCCTCGATGCGCTTGGACAGCTCCACCTCCTGCTCGGCGTTCAGCAGGGCGACCTTGCCGATCTCGTTGAGGTAGACCCGGACCAGGTCCGCGGAGACGGCCGCGCTCTGCTCGTCCAGGTCGGGCAGGCGCTCGTCGGTCTCCTCGACCACCGGCTCGGGGTCGCCCGCGTCGGGCCGCACCGTCAGTCGCTGCGTGCGGTGCGGCCGCGACATGATGCGCGGCTCCACCGACGCGCGGCGGCGCGGCGTGGCAGACTCGGTGCGAGGAAGGGTCACTGAGCGTTCTCCCAGCTCGGGTTTCGGCGTACGTGGAGTTCAACGTCTGACACGACGCGGTGTTCCCGGCCGGGGTTGAGTCACGCCGCCGCGACGAATATCACTTCCGGATCGCTGTCGATCACCGAAGCGACGCCGGGACATGCCTAGACCTCGACGAGGATCGTCACCGGGCCGTCGTTGACCAGGGCCACTTGCATGTGCGCGCCGAACACCCCGGTCTCGACCCGCGCGCCACGTTCCCGCAGCGCCGCGACCACGGACTCGACCAGCGGCTGTGCCACCGGACCGGGCGCGGCCGCGCTCCAGGTGGGCCGGCGGCCCTTGCGGGTGTCGGCGTACAGGGTGAACTGGCTGACCACCAGCAGCGGCGCCCCGACGTCCGCCGCCGACCTCTCACCGTCCAGGATGCGCAGCTCGTGCACCTTTCGGGCGAGCGCCGCCGCCGTGTCCGGCCCGTCCGAGTGGGTCACCCCGACCAGCACGAGCAGCCCCGGGCCGATCGCGCCGACAACGTTCCCGTCCACGGACACGCTCGCCGAGGACACCCGCTGCACTACCGCCCGCACGCGCGCACGCTACGGCAGCGGGGGCGATGAGCCGCGTCCGCCGGTGTCCCCCCGTTCATGGCGGCGCGGGGGAGTCGCCCGGATCCGCTCAGCCGGCTGCGCACGCAGCGAGCCGGTTGGACCGCCCCGGACCCGCTCACGCGCGCCCTTGACCCACGGCACCAGCTCACGCGCGGCCCTTGACCCACGGCACCCGGTCGGGACCGCGGCGGCCCGGGGAGGGCTTAGCCTCCCGGCATGGGTCTCATGCTCAGCCAGCAGCCGGCCGCCGACGACCTGCTCGCCCGCGACCCGCTGGCCCTCGTGATCGGCATGGTTCTTGATCAGCAGATCCCGCTGGAGAAGGCGTTCTCCGGTCCTTACGAACTGACGCAGCGGCTCGGGCACGGACTCGGCGCGCAGGAGATCGCCGACTTCGACCCGCACGAGTTGGCCGCCGTCTTCTCCCGGACGCCCGCGCTGCATCGCTTCCCCGGGTCGATGGCCAAGCGGGTGCAGGCGCTGTGCCGAGCCGTCGCGGACGACTACGACGGCGACGTCGCCAACGTCTGGAAGACCGCGAACGACGCCGCCGAGTTGCGCAGCCGGCTGGCCGCGCTGCCGGGCTTCGGCACCCAGAAGGCGCAGATCTTCGTCGCGCTGCTCGGCAAGCAGTACGGCGTGACGCCGCCGGGCTGGCGGGAGGCGGCGGGAGAGTACGGCGAAGACGGCTCGTACAAGTCCGTCGCGGACATCACCGACCTGGACTCCCTCGCTCGCGTGCGGGCGTACAAGCAGCAGATGAAGGCGGCGGCGAAGGCACGGACAGCCGGCTGAGCCTTCACCTGCGGGGCGCGGACAGCCGGCTGAGCCGCACCGGCGGATCTTGGACAGCCGGCCGAGCCGGCGGGGATGCAGACAGCAGGCCGAGCCACCGGCCGGCGGGTGCGGGCGGGCGCCCGCGGTGGGACGATGGGAGCCGGCCGGGAGCGTCGGACGCTCGCGGTCGGGGAGGCGCTTCGCAGTGAGGCCGACGAGAGGCCGGGCCGACGAACCGGTGCTCATCACCGAGGCCCAGCCCAGCCTGGACGCGCAGTTCCGCGCCCGCCGCAAGAAGTACGCGATCATGATGGGCACCCGCGCGGTCTGCCTGGTGCTCGCGGCGGTGTCCTACCGCACCTGGTGGCTGATGGCCATCTTCATCGTCGGTGCGGTGGTGCTGCCGTGGATGGCCGTCATCATCGCCAACGATCGGCCGCCGAAGAAGGCGCGCAAGGTCAACCGGTACGCCGGGCACCCGGACCCAGGCCGGGCGATCGACCCCCCGCAGGCTCAGCGCCGGGTCATCGACGGTTGACGCCCGGTCCGTTCTGCGCTGCGACCCGATGTCTGGTTTGAGTACTTGCCCCAGCACGGAAAGATCGCGAAAGGCGCGGTTCCGAGACAGAATGCGGCATCCCTGATACAGACCGAAGCAATACCTCTGACGAAACTCAGCGGGTGCCGCCGTCTCCGAACCCTTCCGTCCAAAGGCGACGCCTGGCGTTCGGTGCGGTCGTCCGCGCCAAGCGCAAGTCGCTCGGTCTCTCCCAGGAGAAGCTCGCCGAGCGCGCGGGCTGCGACCGTCAGTCGATCAACCGCGTCGAGAACGCGGCGTACTCGCCATCCCTCGACCGGGTGTTCAAGCTCGCCGATGCTCTTGGCCTGAGCCTGTCCGACCTCTTCGACGAGTTCGACCGCGTGGACTCACCGGCCGCCGTCCAGTCTGGCTCAGACCGAGCAGACCGGGCAGATCGGGCGCGGTCCGACCATGCGCCGGGGGACCGGGCCGCGACAGGCTGATCCGGCTCAGGAGCCTGCCTCGAGCCCGTCGGCGGCACGCGCGGCTTCGTGCAGCACGCCGGCGAGACCGCGCTCGTCGGTGCCGCGCGCGGACTCCAGGATCCTGCCGATGGTCGTCCAGTCGTCCAGCACGCAGGCGAGATGCCGGGCGACGTGCGCCGGCATCCGGACCACTACCGCGGGCACCGGCACCGCCTCCTCCGGGTCCCAGACCCGGTCGCCGTCGACCGACACGTCCACCAGGTCCTCGACAACCCACCGTCGCTTCCGCTGTGCCGGCTTGGGCAGCGCGACGATGTCAGCGGAACCGACATGCTCAACCGTCACGCTGAGCGAGGATGCCGGTGCGGGGCGCAGTCTGTCTAGTGGCCATTCGTGTACTCGTGGCTACCGAACCCCTCGGCGGGCGGGGTGGCAGGATGGGGACGTGACCACGTTGCCTGAGCCTGGCACCCGCACGGCGGTCGAGGAGCGCACCGAGGAGCGCCCGGACCTCCGCCAGGAGCCCGGCGACTCCGAGCGCTTCTCGCACTACGTCCCGAAGAACAAGCTGATGGAGGCCCTGGTCAACGGCACCCCGGTGCGCGCCCTCTGCGGCAAGGTGTGGACGCCGTCGCGCGACCCGAAGAAATACCCGGTGTGCCCCGACTGCAAGCAGATCTGGGAGAGCCTGCCGCCGGGGGAGGACGGCGACCCGGATCGCTAGGCCGCCTCCGGCTGCGCGTCGCCGGCTCGGCTCGGCTGCTCGGGGCGGCTCGGCCAGGTCTGCTCGATCGTCGCGTTGAGCTCGGCGCCGAGCAGGACCGCGAGCGCCAGCACGTAGAAGAAGAGCAGGGCACCGATCGGCGCGGCCAGCGCGCCGTAGGTGAAGCCCTGGCCGACCACGAGGCGGATGTACGTTCGGAGGCCGAGGCTGCCCAGCAGGAAGACGACCGCGGCCAGCAGGGCGCCAGGCAGGCCCCGCCACCACGGCAGCCGGCGCGGCGGGGCCAGGTGATAGAACGTCACCAGCCCGAGCAGCAGCAGCCCGGCCACCGCGGGCCAGTAGACCGTGTTCACGACGGCGGCGACGTCCGACCGGATCGACGCGGGGAAGAGCGACACCAGCCTGCTCGGCCCGAGGACCATCACCGGCAGCAGCACGACACCGATGACCACGGTGAGCAAGTAGAGGAACAGCGCCAGCAGCCTGCTGTGCACCGCCCCGCGCAGGTCGCGCATCCCGTACGCGATGGTCACCGTGTTGACGAAGGT